>JBLHLO010000169.1:0-5418 GCA_047621105.1 Alphaproteobacteria bacterium | reverse complement strand
CATCGAAAAGACCAAGGTCGCCATCAGCACCAAGGGTGCCATCAAGGGCAAGTGCAAGGGATCAGCCAAAAAATGCCGAAAGAAGAAGGGTAAGAAGAAAAAAAAGCAATAACCCCAGGGGGCCTGACCACCGTCTCAAGGCCGCTAAAATAGGTTAAAATGGCTGGAATCCGCCAGATTTTGACACTAGGGGATGGACAGGGATAGTCCGGATATGCAATTGTGAAATGCGAAACGCGTTTTCAATAGTAATAATAATACCCCCCTGGCGGCGGGCCAAATTGGGGATAATCGGGAGGATTAAACTTGGCGGACCATATCCACTTTCCTTATCGCTCATTCAGCCATCTACCATTCCTGCATGTGGTTGCAGAATCGGGTTCATGGGAAAAATATGACCTCGACGTAAACTATAATTACAAAATTTCGTCCCAGGATGCCCATCTCGATGTGCCGTCCGAGGATGTCGAATTCGTCGGCGGCAACCACGTTTCCACCTATTCCCAACGCGCCCATGGCGATACCTGGGTCTATCTCGGCCAAACGCTGAACGCGACGAATAACCGCCTTGTGGTTAAGCCAGATTCAAATATCGCCGGCCTTCCTGACCTTTTTGAAAAGAAGATCGGCACCAAGGGCATGCATCCGGGGCTGAACGACTGGCTGTATTTGAAGCAACACGGGCTCGATGTGGACCGTGATGATATCGAATTCGTGAGCCAGGTCCCTTATGCCCTGGGCAGCATGGACCCCAGTTTTAAAGATGGTCCCGACCCCGAAAGCACGCCGCTTTGGCATTGGGTGCGCGACGGTAAGGTCGACGCTGCTTTTGTCACCCCGCCAGGCTGCATTCAGGCAGCCAGGGCCGGGCTCAAGGTCATTGATGTCGAACCCCTGCCGATGATTTGGTTCACGACGATTTCATCGTCGTCGTCCTTCATCGCCAAGCACCCCGATATTGTCGAGCGGTTCATCAAGGGGCTCATAGAAGGCGTCCATTACTTTAAGACGCATCCGGCTGAAACGATCAAGATCATCAAAGAGCATTACACCGATGAAGGTCAGCTCGATGATGAACTGGCAACATTCCTTTACAACGACATCAACCGTTTGCTGGAACCCAAGCTCTACCCGTCTATGGCGGCGATCTCCAATGTCTATCAGGAGGCGATTCGCCAAAACAAGGACGCGCGCCTCGTCAATCCGATGGAGCTTTGGGACATGCATCACGTTCGTCAGATCGACGACAGCGGATTCATCAAAGAACTGTATGGAAACCAACCCATAGCAAAGAAATAACTTTCACGGCCGGCAACGCGTCGCAGAAGCGCGCCCGGCCCTCCACCTAACTGGTCACGGGAGGCCAAAAAATGCAGAAATCAATTTTACGCACCACTGCCTATGCCGCGCTCATCGCCGGCGTTGCCAGCACCGGCGCCTTGGCGCCGCAACCCGCTTCGGCGGAAATGGATTTCAAGGGCAAGACTGTCACCATGATCATCGGCACCCGCCCCGGCGGAGGCACCGATGCGGTCGGTCGGCTGCTCGGCGAACAACTCGTGAAGCACCTGCCCGGCAAACCCGGCATCATCTTCCGCAATATGCCGGCCGGCGGCGGCACCACGGCGATGAATTACATGGCCCGTGAAGTCAAACCCGATGGCATGACGATCATCATGGCGTCATCAACCCAGGCCGATCCGTCACGCTTCCGGCGCAAGGCGTCGAAATTCAATCCCGTGGACTTTGGCATCATCGGCGGCGTGCAACGTGGCGCCACGGTGCTGATGATCACCAAGGAAGGCAGCAAACGGCTCCTCGACCCAAAAGCCAAGCCGGTCGTAATCGGCGCCGTGGACGGCACCCGGTCGGGCATCGTCATGGCCATGTGGGGGGCAAAGTATCTCGGCTGGAACATCAAATGGGTGGTCGGCTATCCCGGCACGCCGGAACTGATTCTGGCGCTGCAGCGCGGGGAAATTGATATGTCATCTACCGGCAATTCGTTCCTCATCAAGGAACTGATCAAAGGCGGCAAACACGAGATTCTGACACAGTCGGGTACGCTTCAAAATGGCAAGCTTGAGCCACGGGAAGAATTCAAGGAAAACTGGATGTTCCCGACCCGCATCCGCCCGAAGATTAAGGACGCGCTTCAGAAAGAAGCCTTCGATTACTGGGAAGGCATCAACGGGCTCGACAAATGGATGGCCCTCCCGCCACGGGCTTCCAAAGAGGTGCTCTCGACCTACCAAGCTGCCTTCGAAAAAGCATCCAAGGATCCGGAATTTATTGAACGTGGCCGCAAGGTCATTAGCCCGGATATGATCGCCATCGGCGCCAAGGATCAGGCAGCGATCATCAATCAAATCGCCAAGACCTCGGCCAAGGCCCTCGCCTGGATCGATACCGTCAAGAAGGAACAGGGCCTCCCTGTCGACAGGGTCAAAAAGAAGGTCAAGCAGACCACAATCTCGACCGTCCTTGATGACGTCAAGCGTGGTGGGCGGTTGCTGCACTTCAAGGCCAAAGGCGGCAAGGCCCATCGGGCGCGGGTTTCCAGTTCCGGAACCGATGTGCAGATCAACGGGAAGATGGATTCCCGCGGCAAATTGAAGCCCGGCATGAACTGCATGATCAGCTACCCTGGCGACAACAAGACCGCCGCCAAGGTCCACTGCAAAAAGTAAGTGAATGGCATCCGGCCGCGTCCCCACAGGGGCGCGGCCGTTGTCGCTTTGATCACAAGACATAAAATGATAACGCGCCCCAAGGGCGCTTTTTCAGGCCTACATCTAATGGGGGCCACCAGGGGTAACTAAGATGTTTGATCTGGGCGCAATTTCCGAAGGGCTTTCTGGAATTTTTCAGCCCAAGGCATTCGGGCTGATGGTATTCGGCATGGCTGTGAGCAGCCTTTTTGCCGCCGTGCCCGGCATCGGGTCGCTTTTATTCCTTTCCATGATGATTCCCTACGCGATGACGCTCACACCTTATGAGTGCATTGCCCTGCTGCTGGGCATCGCCACCGTCTCCAACACCGCCAATACGTTTTCGTCGGTGCTGATCGCCGTGCCCGGCAGTGCCGGCTCACAGGCAACGATTGTCGATGGCTATCCCATGGCGCAGAAGGGCGAAGCTAACCGCGCCTTTGGTGCCGCCTTTGCCGCATCAGGCCTGGGCGCCATCTTTGGCGCCATGGTATTTCTTATCAGCCTACCGTTGATGCGCCCCATGGTGCTCGCGGTAGGATCACCGGAACTAATGATGCTGGTGGTTTGGGGTCTCTGTGCCGTCGCCCTTCTGGGGGGCCGTTCACCGCTCAAAGGGCTCTTGGCTGCAGTCATCGGCCTTGGCATCGCCACCATTGGTGCCGATGCACGCTCAGCCACAGAACGTTTCGTCTTCGATGAACTCTATCTCGTCGAAGGCGTGCCAATCATCATCATGGCGCTCGGTATGTTTGCCATTCCCGAATTGATCGCCCTGGCCGCGCGGGGCACCTCGGTCTCAACCCTACCGCCATTAGGTGGCGGCTTGCGGCAAGGCATACGCGATGTTTTCACAAACTGGTGGTTGGTGATCCGTTGCTCAACCATTGGTGTTTGGGTCGGCGCCATGCCGGGGCTCGGTTCCTCGGTCGCCGATTGGTTTGCCTACGCCCACACGGTTCAATCGAGCAAAAACAAAGAAAACTTCGGCAAGGGCGACGTGCGCGGCGTCATCGGGCCAGAAAGCTCCAACAATGCCAAAGAAGGCGGCGCGCTGATCCCGACGACCTTGTTCGGCATTCCCGGCTCGACCTCTTTCGCCCTCATCCTTTACGCTTTTATCGCCGTCGGCATCCAGCCGGGACAATCCATCATTACTACTCAGCTGCCCTACCTCTACGCCATGATCGGCGTGTTGGTGATTGCAAACTTGATGGCAACAACACTTGCCATCAGCGCGTCCAACCTGTTTGCCAAGGCGACCCTTGTTCATCCCCGGGTCATTTTTTCAATGGTGATCGCCCTTTGCTTCGTCGGCGCTTTCTCAATGAACTATTCGGTCAAGGATCTCCTGGCTCTGCTAATTATTTCCACGATCGGCTATTTCATGAAACGCTATGGCTGGCCGCGCCCACCACTACTGCTCGCCGTGGTTCTTGGGCCTCAGTTTGAAACCTACCTCTGGCTCACCACGGACCGCTATGGTCTCGACTGGATGACCCGCACCGGCGTGCTGGTGGTGCTGACTTTGATCATCGTCACAATTTTCGTCCCCACGGGTATGCGTATCTACCGGCGTTGGCGGGACAAGATTAAAGATGAGCTCCTGCGGCCCCGTTTTGGTGACGCAATTCTATTGATTGCGGTCATGGCATTATTGACCTTTGGGGTGGTGGTGGCTTCTGAATGGCCGGCGCGCGCATCGCTTTCCATCTTCGTTATTGCCGGTCTTGGTTTTGCCTTGGCCCTTCCCCAGCTTGGCCTGAACATTTTGGCCTATAGGAAAACCACGCCCGATACGCCGCTTGATGGTGAGGCCCAGGATTTGAGCCAGGAGATTCAAGCCTGGGGTTGGATTTATATATTCTTTTTCAGCGCCCTCATCTTCGGATTCCATGCGTCCTTCGCTGTCTTCCCCGTCGTCTATGTGTTGGTCAAAGGGGGAAGTTGGAAGCAGGCCGTGGGGTGTGGGGTCGCCGCCATGGCCTTTTTGCTGGTCCTCTTTGAATTTCTGATCCGGATCGTATGGCCCGATCCTTTAATTCTAGACCTATACTGGTATCTGACCGGCGGCTGAAGCGCAGAAGGAATTGACTGATGAGTAAAGAGTCTCCCGACAATGATCGCGAGATGGAAATTCGCAAACGCGCCCTTGGCGACCTGCGGGAATATTTAAAGATCGTCGATGAACGCGGCGAGATGGAAGTCGTGGATGGCGCCGACCCAATGCTGGAAATGGGTGCCCTTTATGAATTGTCCCTCGAAAAGCGTTTCCCCCCGGTCCTGCACTTTAAAAACATCAAGGGCTACGATCCCTCATTCTCAGTGCTCACTAATGTCCGTTTCGCCCGCACGCTTGTCGGCAATCTCGATCTTGAGGCGGTGCGCGCGCATAAGGAGAGCAATCGCTGGGCCTCCGATCCGATCCCCCCGGAGGAGGTCAATACCGGCCCCATTTTTGATAATGTCGCCCTAGGTGAAGATGTCGACATCCTCAAATTTCCCGCCGCCCAATGGAAAGAGGGCGATGGCGGGCGTTACATCGGCACCGAATGTATGGTCATCACCAAGGACCCCGATAGCGACTGGGTCAATATCGGGACCTACCGCAATATGGTGGTCGATAAAAATACCCTTGCCGTGTTCATCGAACCGGGCAAACACGGTGACCTGATCCGTAAGAAATATTGGGAACGTGGCGAACCCT
>JBLHLO010000168.1:0-5421 GCA_047621105.1 Alphaproteobacteria bacterium | reverse complement strand
ATTGCGGGTAGCGCCCCTGGCACGCCGACTTCGGGCGTCAGCCCGGCAATGACCGCCGCATCGACGACCTGCCGCCCTGCGTTCAGCGCCCCAAGCGCATCGAAAAGGTGCAAGGCCAGCTTGTCGGCAAGCTTTGCCTCTATTTTGCCAACCCCTAGCCCATCCAGGAATGTAGCAAGCCGTTCCGTTGCTACCACCCGCGCACCACACTCACCATGCCAATAGGGGCATTACTTGCACGCGAGGGTCTTGGCAATATCGCCCGCCCCTAAATAGCGCACGGTGCACGACATGCCCGGCTTGAGCGCCATAGCAGTGGCTTTGTTGTTGCCAAGCAGAACCTTCGTGCGGCTACGATGCAACTTCAACTTTGTAACCCGGCCCTTGGCATCCTTCAGTTCGATACGTTTCTTACTGATCTTGGCAATGGTCGCCTCGAGCGAGTGCAGCTTGGCCTTTTCAACTTTGCCAATGGCCAGCGCTTCCCGGGCACGGGCAATGGCCTCAGGTGGCGTCGCCAAAAAGTCGCGGACCATGGCCTCCGCCTGCGCGCCGGTCCGTGAATTTAATGTCAGATGCTGACGGACAGCATCTTTGTGCATTTTCTCGTCCTTCATGGTGGCGGTGAACGCCGCACGCAATGCCTTCGCCCGATCCGCGGGCAAGCCCGGCGGGGCCACCACCGGACGACCGAAGATATCGCGGTTAAAGATCAGCTTAAAGACCTTGCTGTTTTCTTCCGAACCGGCCAAATCGACCACATGAGGCACGCCCTTAAGCTCCGGACTTTTGAGCGCAAACTGCATGATGGGCACCAACCGACCGGCATTAAAATCCTGACGCCATACTGACTTCAGTGAGCCAAGCGTAAACCCGCAAGCGCCCATAACCTCGCCACGCTTAACGGCCAAGATGACACTGCTTGACCCGTTATATCCATGAATGACGCGAATGCGGGTACCGAGCAACTTGTTGACCGCCCGTGGGTATTCACTGTCAAAGCCAGCCGGGCCCGATGCCCCAAAGATGACATCGCGTTTCAAGAGATCGCGGTAACTCTTGATCCCTGATGTGTGCCAGACCGAACAGGTGCCTGTCGATTGATCCATATTACCGATCCAAGTGAATTGATCGGGCTTGAACTTGGCCGCCTTATTACCCAGCAACGGCGAAAACGTGGCCGAGGATGAAAACATGCCGATGACCGTGCCGTCGCGCGGCGCTTTGGAGTAGATATAATTGGCGGCCCGGATCGACGATGCCCCCGGCATGTTACGGACGACCACATTTGGATTGCCGGGCAAATGCCTTTTGATGTGTGTAGCAAGGGTCCGCAAATAACGGTCATATCCCCCACCTGGGGAATAACCGACGACAGCGGTAAGGGTCTTGCCCTTCAGAAAATCCTCATCTGCTGCCTGCGCGCCACCAGCTGTAACTGACGCCGATGCAGCGATGGCGGCCATGAAACCAAGCGACAACCACTGATATTGAACTTTCTGAATTATCTTCTTCATGGGTTCCTCCGTTATGTTCTTGCGGACTGAAAGTGACGCGGCAAGATCGATCCCCCTCACGTGAGGTCGATGATACCCTTTCCCCCTTCACTTGTGATCTTGGTGCCGAAAGGCGCCGAAAGGGACCGCACGCGATCAATGATTTCTTCGCCAAGGTCTCCGTCGACAATGACCGGGCGGCCACGCTGGGCCCTGGACTGGCCAAAGCCCTCCTCAACCGGATGCAGGATGATACGCGCCGGCTTGTGATTTTTAAAAATACACTCAGCGAGGAAGCTCCGCCAATATCCGGCATAGGCAGGGAAACCCTTCTTGTCATTATTTGTCCGCACATCAAGGAAATCAGCAGGCCCGGCTTCCGGACCAAGATCAAAGCGGGCAAACGCGTCGGCCGGGAAAAACGGCAGGGTTTCATTCTGGAAAACAAAGGTGCCGAGGCTGTAGAAGATCGGCTTGCCCTTATAAATTTCGATCCCAAGTGGTGTATGCGATCCATGCCCGGCAATCACATCGGCACCAGCATCTATAGCCGCATGGGAAAATTCAGCGACGAAATCTGCCAGCTCCGAAAGATCAACCTTGGACGTCGCCGTCTTTTGGCTATTTCCGTTGAATTCATGGCAATGAAAACTAACCATCACCCAATCGGCCTGACGCCTAGCTTCGCGCACTGCCCGCAGGGTCTCTTCAAAATCAACTGCATTAGCTTCGGTGCTGATTGAAAATTCATTGCCTTTCACGACGCGTTTACCAAACACATCAATCTCATCGGCCGTAGCCGTTGCGACCTCTTTATCACTGTAGAAATGCTTCTTATTGCGTTCTTCTGCGCGGGCAAAACCGAGCTCTTTATTCATGCTCCTCAGCGCGTCGAAAATCTTCTCATCCACGGTATAAGAGGTTTTGAAGCCGAAGGGATTGACGCCCGGACGCCCGCCAATGTCGGGGCGCTGGGCTCCTGCTTGGTTCCAGGGACGGAATGCCGACGTGCTCGATACCAGGGCAAGACGCCCCCCCGCTGTCTCCACGTAACCTGGCATCCGCGCCTCGGCCAGATTACGCCCCGTGCCGGCATGGGGAATTCCGGCCTCATCAAGGTGGCGAATGGTTGCCAGAATGCCGCCTTCACCATAATCGAATGCATGATTATTGGCACAGGCGACGATGTCGACCCCCATCCATTTCAGCTCGTCCAGCAATTTGGGGGCAGTGGTCATGGGCGTGCCCGAGGTGATGGTGGGCGTCCCCTCATCCCAGTTACGCACGCAGGTTTCCAGATTGACGCAGGTCGCATCCGCCTGACGCATCACATCTATCAAAGACAAAAATCCGGGTTCGGAATGCATGCTGATCTTCTGGGTCAACATGCAGTCGCCCGTTAATGCCAATGAAAAATCACCCTTTGCCGACGCGTACATATTTTCTGTTCTCCCTTGCGTTCATTCTTTTTAGGACGATGGTTTTCTCGCCTACATCTCCAGGGTTTCAAAGACCACTGTTCCGTCGTCATGGGGCATGAACCCACCACGCACGGCACCGGCATTTTGATCACGGTAGATATGGCCCATTAAAGGCGACAATGGCCGACTATTTTTCACCGACAACCACATACGAAGCAGGTGACGACGGCGCGCGGGATCATCGTAATCCTCAAACGGGGTGCGCGCATGAAGGGTCACGTGATTATTCACTAGTTGCAGATCACCCAGTTGAAAATCGGTGCAATGGTGAAACTCGGGGCTCGCGACCAATGTATCAATCAGATCAAGCGCCTCATCCTGGGCCGCGGTCAGACGCGGCACTTCGGCAAAGCGCCTTTGCGCTTGGCGAATATGGGGACGCACGTAGCGGCACGAAAAATGCCCATCCTGTAGGGTAAAGATCGGCTGTTCATAATATTGGGCATCGCCCGGACGCTCCTGCCCCTGCATGCTCCAGGTGAAGGGCTGATACAGAACGCTGAGAAGATCGGGCCGGGTGCGGGCGATCTCGTTATGAATCGCGACGGAGCTTGCGACATGGGATACCCCACCGGCCCTTGCCGGACGCAGGACGAGAAGCCCCGTAACATCACAGGTATCGCAGTGATAGACATTACCCCCGGCCGTCTTGTAACCGCGAAAGCGGGCACTATCCTCGGGCAATCTGAGATCACGCACATCACCAATCACATCACCTTCGGAGCTTTGTGAACGCGCGACCCCTAGATGCTTGCCAAGGCCCCAGTAAATGATCCGCATATCGTCGGCGCTGTACCGTTCCACCGGGAAGCCCCGAATCATGAAAATGCCGGGGCCCGTCTCCAGCCGCTCCAACGCACGCTCAACCACAGTAGCATAAAGATCGAGGGGGAAATCCGTCTTCTCCATAGCCACGAGTGCCCGGCCACTTGCCTTGTAGGCATGGAATGCCGTCTCGACTTCAGCGATTTCTGGTGCAGTTAGCTGATGAATCCAGTCCCTGCGCGCTTCAAGAACGGCCGGAGACCAGTCCGCCGGCGATTTAATAACCCCCAAGCTCATCTACTGCTCATCCGTTGATTTCTACGTGATACCAAGAAGTGGGACGGGCGCCGTCCATACGGCGCCCGTCCATCTACGATCAATGTCAGGCAATGCCGGGGGTGATCAGCTCTTGCAATCCAGCTTGCTTGCTTCGCTGCCTGAGCCCTCATACACCAGCTTGCAGGTCATGCCGACCTTGGTCTTCGACCGTTTGGCCTTCTTGCCATCGATAGTGATCTTGGTGCGCCGACTATTTACGCTGGCCTTGATCTTTTTACCGCCCGTTTCTTTCAGCGAGAGCTTGCTGCCCTTCTTATTGCGCTTGGTAATCTTAGCCGTCGTGGTGACCAAGACAACCTTACGCTCAACGGTTTCCTCCGCTTTTGGCTGCAGATACCGCCTCACAGTTTCAACGAATGGCTTCGGCGTATTAATCAATTCGGCGATTATGGTCTGGACCTCGGCGCCGGGCGCATAACCAATTTCTGAACCCTGCTTCTTGGCTTGGGAAATGAAAGCGGGATCTTTGACGGTTTTATCACAGGCTTCGCGTAACACGGCGACACGATCAGCCGGCACCCCTTCCTGGGTGGCGATCGGCCTGCCGACAATATTTCCAAGGGTCAGAAAGCGGGCGACCTTTTCCTTCTCCGGATCACCTTTCACCTCGTTGATCAGCAGCGGCACGTTCTCGATGCCCCGCTCGGCTTTCAACCCGAGTTGAAGAACAAAGTTAAGCTTCCCATCTTTGATCCAATGAGATGAGGTGGTCCGCCAACTCGCCATATTGTTGGTGGCGCGGCCTTCGACCTCGCCGCGTTGCATAGCAAGGTTCACGCCTGAACCACTTTTGTAGCCGTAAAGGATTTTAAACTTGGTGCCGAGCAACCGATTATAGGCTGCCGTCATCTGGGTAGAGATGGAATGTTTACCATCGCCCCCAACAAGGGTTTCTCGAAGCTTTGCATCAGCCAAGTTCTTGGTCTTCGACGTGTGCCACGTCACCAACACCGGATTAGAATCGCTGAGATTGCAGATCCAGTTGATCTTTGAAAGATCGCCCTTCAGCTTCTTGCTCCCAAAGACTTGTTGCAATGGCAAACCACGGCGCACGATCGTGATGATTGATCCGTCTTTAGGCGCCACCGAGGTAACGAAGTTGAATGCCCGCAGGCCCCCGGCGCCCGGCATGTTGACCGGCAGGATTTTGTCCTGGCGCCCCGGGATATGGCGCGCCATATGGCGGACCAGCATCCGTGAATAGGTATCGTACCCACCGCCCGGGCTGGAGCCGATGATGATCTTCATATTAGCTCTTTTATAAAATTCGGCGGGCGACTGCGCTTCGGCCACTGGCGCGCCAGTGGCAAAGCCAACCGCCCCAATCGCAGTGGCAATGG
>JBLHLO010000167.1:0-5435 GCA_047621105.1 Alphaproteobacteria bacterium | reverse complement strand
AAGCTCGATGGCAAGCGAACGCATGGACTATCGCCCGATAAATCCAACTGGGCCCAGAAAATTGATGAGCCGCCGTACCGCGTCTACCCGGTTTCGGGCGGGATCACGTTCACATTTGGCGGCCTAGCGGTGGATACGTCGACGCGGGTGCTAAATTCATCCAACCAGCCGATTCGTGGGCTTTACGCCTCGGGCGATATTGTCGGCCTGTTCTATCACAACTACCCATCATGTACGGGCCAGACTCGCAACGTGGTGTTCAGCAGCAAGGCCGGACGCGAAGCGGCGAAGTTTTCTAATTAGATGATTAGAAGAAAATAACCAGAACAAGAACAAACAAACGATTCACAACAGGAGGCTCAAAATGAAACGAACGATGATCTCATTACTAACCGGCGTGGCGCTGGTTGGCTTAGTGCCACTCGCGGCCCATGCCCAGGATAAACTGCCCGCCCGGCTCGCCAATGATCCGGTAGCCAAGGCGCTCGGTGCTAAGATCGTCAATGCGGCGATCAAGGAAGGCGAGGTGATGTGGTATGGCGGCAATACCGGCCAGGATTTTCTTGATGGCGGCGGCAAGGCGAGCTTCGAAAAGCGCTTTGGCATCAAGGTGAACATCATTTCGGGCCGTTTGCGCGGCATGACCGACCGTATCCGTACCGAGACGGCGGTGGGTAAGCTCCGGGCCGATCTATATGAGGCTAATGACCAATATATGCTGGAACTGCACGGCTTGGGCGTCTTGCTCAAGTGGCGTCCCCCCGCACCGACACTGAATGACTTCCCCAAGGGAGTCTTCGTGAGTGAACCTGCCGGCTATTGGTGGCCCGTGCATCTGAGTGCCCAGGGCCTCGTCGTCAACACCAATCTGGTCAAGCCTGCCGACTATCCAAAGTCCTACCATGATCTGCTGGATCCCAAATGGAAGGGCAAGATAGGCATGCGTGATCCGCGTGCGTCGGGTGGCGGCGGCTGGCACATGATGAATATTTATGCCCAGCCTGGCCTGGGGATTGAATACATCAAGAAGTTCAAGAAAACGGCTGAGCCATTTATTATTCGTGGCGGCAGCCGGCGTGTCCGTGGGGCCATCGCCCGCGGTCAGTTTGCCATTGCATTAAGCGGCCGCGGCGAATTCATCCGCGACTTGCCCAAGGGGGCCCCGGTTGCCTTTATCGTGCCCAAGGAAGGCCTGGCCTGGACACCGTCATCAATGGCCCTCCTGAAGGGCGCGCCTCATCCCAATGCGGCCAAGCTGGCCATGACCTGGTTCTATGAGATTGAGAATCTCCAGCTCTGGACCGAACACGGACGGCCGGTGCCGCATCCTAAGGTCAAGGTGCCGATTCCCGAAATGAGCGTCACCAATTATCCCCTGATGAAGAAAATCCCTGAGAAATGGTTGGGCGCGCCCAATTTCTTCTTCAAGGAGATGGAACAAGTCTTCGGGGTGCGCTAGCGCCGCGACGTTAACAATCAAGACACGTTGGGGACGGCCACGGGCAGATGCCGGTGGCTGTCTCTGCCCGCTTGAAAATATGAGAAAACCTTTATGCCTGACGTTGAATTAAGCGGCATCGCCAAATCTTTCGGTGCCCTGCGCGCTGTCGATGGAATCGATCTGCATATCCAAGACGGTGAGATGGTGACGCTGCTGGGGCCTTCGGGCTGCGGCAAGACGACGACGCTGCGTATGATTGCTGGGCTCGAAGTGCCTGACGGCGGGCAGATCCGTATCGGTGATATGACAGTCTTCGATGCCACGCATGATTTGAACGTAGCCCCAGAGCGCCGCGATCTCGGCATGGTATTTCAGTCCTACGCTATTTGGCCGCATATGACGGTGATGCAGAATGTCGGTTATCCACTGCGTATGCGCGGGATGGGCGCTGATGAGCAGCGCCGACGTGTCGGGGCAGTTCTAAAGCAGGTCGGCCTTGGTGGTCTCGAAGAAACGCCTGCAACCAACTTATCTGGTGGCCAACAGCAGCGTGTGGCGCTGGCCCGCGCCCTAGTTTTTGAGCCGCGCGTTCTGTTGCTGGATGAGCCGCTATCGAATCTCGATGCGAAGCTGCGCGAACATATGCGGTTCGAATTGCGCATTATGCAACGCCGTCTCGGCGTGACGGCGCTCTATGTTACCCATGATCAGGAAGAGGCGTTGACCCTTTCGGACCGAGTTGTCGTGATGCGCGGCGGGTTGATTGAACAGATGGGTGCGCCGTCGGAGATCTATGAGAGCCCGGCGACGCGTTTTGTCGCGGAATTTATTGGTAAGGCCAATTTCATCACCGCCGCCGGCGATGTGACCAGAAATGGGGACGAGGCCAGTGTCCCCTTGACGACATACGATGGGACGATGACGGTCACGCTCGACGCCGACGCCGTTCGCGGTGGCAACACGGCTGATGAACCGACGAGCTTGTTCGTGCGGCCCGAAAATATCCGTATCGAATCCCGTGACACAGCGCCGGGAAATGGTGAGATACGTATTGCCGGACGGGTGCTGGGGCGAGCCTATCTGGGCGATCACGCGGAATACCTCATCGGCATTAACGAGGAGACAGATGTGCGTGTGCCGGCGGGCATTGATGCCGGTTGGGCCGAAGGCGCGAATGTCGATCTCGCCATCGCCCGCAAGGATATTTATCTCTACACGTGATGACCCCCTCATGAGCACACTCACGCCCCCTTCGCCCCGCACCATTAACGGCATCCCGCCGCCGGGATGGATCTCGCGCCTCAATCTCCCTGTCAGCTGCCTGTATTACCTGCTGGCCATGGTGGTCTGCGTGTTGGTGCTCTATCCAGTGGTGATCCTTTTCATCGCCAGCGTTGTCACCGGCCAGCCGGGACGCTGGGGAGAATTCACGCTCGAGGGGTATCGGCCCTGGCTCGCGGCCTGGGACATGATGCCGATCCTTTTCAACAGCATCATTTTTGCCGCTTCCCGGCTTGGCATCAGTCTGGTTTTCGCGCTGCTGTTCGCCTGGGCAGTGGCGCGGACAGATGTGCCGTTCCGTCGGACCATGATGCTGTTGATCCCGGTGCCGTTCTTTACCCCGGATTTGCTGACAGGCATCTCCTGGTTGATGTTGGGCAATCCTCAAAACGGCTTGATCAACCAATTCGCGCGTGATTGGTTCGGCGCGACCGGGAACGTTATCAATCTTTATGGCTGGGGCGGGCTGATCTTTCATTCCTCGCTGAGCACCATCTCATTGATATTCCTGATGCTTGTTGGTTTTTTCCATTCCATGGATTCCTCATACGAGGAAGCCTCGGTCACATTGGGCGCCAGCAAGTACCGCACGATCTTCACTATCACGTTGCCGATGATGTCGCCGGCGATCTTGTCGGTTTCGGTGCTGATTTTTGCTTCGGGTCTCGATAGTTTTGAAAATCCATTGCTGTTCGGCAATCCCGGTGGCGTCTATGTGTTCGCCAACGAGATCTACCGGATGCTGAATTACCGCCATCCACCGCAATACAGCGCAGCAACGGCATTAAGTGTCATTTTGATTTTTATTATGTTTGCCCTGATCTGGCTGCAGTGGCGCAAGATGGGTGGGCGGCGCTTTACGGTGATCAGTGGGAAGGGCTACCGGCCTAACAGAATTCAACTGCCCAATGTCGTGCGTTGGTCGATCTTCGCCGTCTTCGTCGTCTATTTTCTGCTGGCCATTGTCATTCCTCTCGTGCAGATCGTCGCCAGTTCCTTTTTCCCGATTTTCGGTATGTACAACCTCGAGAACATTACCCTCGATAACTGGCGCAACGTGATTCATAACCGGCGGGCTATGTCCGGGCTGCAGAACACCATCTGGTTCTCCACCGTTGCCGCAGTGTGCGCGATCATCATTAGTGGGTTGATCGGCTATGTGCGGGTGCGGACCAATCATTGGCTCGGCCGCCAGTTGGAACTTCTGGCTTGGTTGCCTTGGGCGCTGCCCGGCATCGTCCTGGGGCTGGCATTGCTATGGGCCTGGGCACTGCCGCCCGATCCGTTCAATCTCTACGGTACCTCGACAGTTATCATCATCGGATTCATCGTCAAGGGGTTGCCGCTTGGTACGGCGACAATGCAGGCGGCCATGCATCAAGTCTCCGGGGAATTGGAAGAATCTTCGCGCGTGCATGGTGGGTCATGGCTCAAAACCGCTTGGCTTATACTGTTGCCGCTGATGCGCCGCGGCGTGTTGGCCACCTTTGTGATTGTGTTCGCACTTGCGGCGCGTGATTTGACCATTCCGCTTCTGCTCTACCGCGGTGGGACGGAAACCTTGACCGTGGCCATGCTTTACTACTTTGAAGAAGGGATGTTGAGCACATTGTCGGTTGTGGCTGTTATCCAATTGGCCATGGTGTTCGGCCTGCTGGGGCTTGAAAGACTGACCCGCGGCAAGGATGAAAAGGATTAAATCATGGTCGATAGTATCGCCCGCATTGAAACCTATTGCCTGGATCTTCCCTATAAGAAGGCGGTGCAATTTGCGTCGCTCAAGGAATCGGTGGGCCAATACCTTCTGCTGCGCTTAGTTACCAAGGATGGCGCGGAAGGATTGGCCGAATGCGTCTGCCGCCCGGCTCAGTCGGGTGAAAGCGCGGCATTGCTTGCCGCTGTCATTGAAGGTTTTTACCGGCCGATACTGGAAGGCGCTGATCCGTTGGAGCATAACCGCTTGTTGGGCCAGATGGGCCGCATCAAGGGTCAGCGTACGGCGCTCTCTCTTGTCGATGTAGCGCTTTGGGACCTCAAGGGTAAACTTATGGGCCAGCCTGTATGGCGGATTCTGGGTGGCGGCCCAGCCAAGCCGGTGCCGGTCGCCTGGATCGTGCATGGCAATACGGTTAAGGAACAGGTCGGTGAAGCGGTCGATGCCATAGAGAAAAAGGGCTTTGCCGCGCTCAAGCTCAAGACGTGGAAGCGCTCCTTGGCTGATGTCGATATGGTGAAGGCCGTGCGCAAGGCGGTCGGTGATCAGCGTACCGTCTGGATTGATTGCAATAGCCAATACACCGAAACTGAGGCTTTGACCGTGTTGCCGGCGCTTGCCCCTTATGGCATCTCCTTTATTGAAGAGCCCTGCAAATTCCCCGATCTGGCGCGGATGGCGCGCCTGGCCGCGCAGCTTCCCATCGCGTTGCTGGGGGACCAGACCTGCACGTCGCTGGCGGCGGTGCAGAACTTGATCCGTCACGGGGCAGTCGGCGCCGTTAGCATCAAGATGCGGCGCACGGGGTTGACTGAATCCCTCAAGATTATTGCCCTGGCCGAAGCGGCGGGGCTGCCCGTGGTGATTGGCACTGATTCGGAAACCCGCATGGGGGCGATGCCACGCTTGCACCTGCACGAAGGTGTGCCGTCGCTGGCGCCATGGCCGACGGAAACGCATTTCTTTGAAAAACTGGCGGGGGATGTGTTCGAAGGCGAT
>JBLHLO010000166.1:0-5506 GCA_047621105.1 Alphaproteobacteria bacterium | reverse complement strand
CGAATTATATGATGCCGGACCATGGACATAAAGCCTTGTTATTCCGATAAAAATTGATGTCCGGCCGGGATTTTCGAGGGGGTTATAAAGGGGATGTTAACGTCATCCCCTTAGGCTGATTAAAATTAGGTGTAGAGCCTGGAAGGGCAAGAGCCATGAGCATGTTGGAACAAGACCGGATTATGTCTGACGACGACCTCGCAATTTTGGGGATGCAGTTTGTCGCCTACGTCAAACCTGTCTCGCTCGAAGGGGCGACCGCCTATTCCGTGCATGCGGCTGATGGCACTGAAATCGCGATATTGTATGACCGCGACATTGCGCTCGCCACGATCCGTCGCCACGATATGGAGCCGGTCTGCGTTCATTAGATCGCGTATTCTGCGCGCAATGCTGTCGTCTATTACACGTAAAATGTTGTCGTGTATTACACGCACAGTGCTAAAGGCGGCGCATTCAGCGCCCCGTTAATTCTGCTGAGAAAACTCCCGCAGATGAAGAAAGGCCCCACGCTTATGAAGCGACGGGCCCCTTTTCAATTGATGATTTTTGCAACGGGTGTCGTGGTTATTCAGTTCTTTTAGGCTGCGTGGCTCGCTGGCAGTTCCGTCAGGAGTGCGTAGAGCGCTTCGGCGGTGTCGGAGCCGCGCAGCTTTTCGCAGGTCTCGTGGTCACGTAATTGCCGCGATACCCGTGCCAGTGCCTTGAGGTGATCGGCGCCTGCGGTTTCTGGTGCTAAAAGTAGGAAGATCAGATCCACGGGTTGTTCGTCGACGGAATCGAAATCGATCGCCTGTTCAAGCCGGGCGAAGATGCCGTACAGCCGTTTGAGGCCAGGCAATTTACCATGGGGAATGGCAACGCCGCCGCCGACCCCGGTTGTGCCAAGCTGTTCGCGTTCAAGTAAGATTTCAAAAATTTCCCGGTCGCTCACGCCAGTGACTTCAGCGGCATGGCGCGCGAGTTCCTGAAGCGCCTGCTTCTTACTGGTAACTTTGAAATTGGGAATGGTTGTGGATGGTGTGATTAGATCACGAATGCCCACTGTGTTTTCCTCTTTGGATTTGATCCGTTATGGATTTTATCCATGTACAATTATCATCAAGGGATAAAGGTATTATTGGCCGGTTTGCTTAAGCATTCCGGATAATACCCGGATATTTAGCCCTGTGTTTGGGGTGGGAGCCTCGGGTTTACCGGGGCCCTCCCCGCGCAGTGGGCGCACCATATGTCGCCCCAATAGCGAAAGTCAATAGACCTTAATGATAATCCTAACCCATTGAATTAACTAGTAATATATGTATGCCTAAAGGCTAATTGCCTTTTCGCGGCGGCGCTGTGAAGAAGAAGGGATGCGCAGCGCCTCACGGTATTTAGCCACCGTGCGCCGGGCGATGTGGATTCCTTCATCGGATAAAATGGTGACGATTTTGTCGTCACTGAGAACCGTGCGCGTTGTTTCGTGTTCGGTTAGCTCGCGGATGCGATGACGCACCGACTCGGCGGAATGGGAATCGCCTCCAGCGTTGGACGCGATGGCCGTGGTAAAGAAATATTTCAGTTCAAACAGACCGCGCGGTGTCGTCATGAATTTGGATGAGGTGACGCGGCTCACCGTCGATTCGTGCATGCCGATTGCATCGGCAACCTCGCGGAGAGTTAGCGGCTTGAGAAATTGTACGCCCTTCTCAAGAAATTCTTCCTGGGTCCGAACAATCTCGGTCGCCACTTTCAAAATTGTTGTGGCGCGCTGATGTAAGGCGCGCACCAGCCAGTTGGCTGAGGCCATGCGATCAGCCAAGTAGTCACGATCTGCCTTGGCACGGGCGGCGCTGCGCACTTCGGCATAATACGTTTGGTTGATCAAGACGCGCGGCAAGGTATCGGCATTGAGTTCAACTTGCCAGGCGCCATCGGCCCCGGCCCGCAACAAGATGTCGGGCACCACTGTTTGGGCAACACCGGCCTCAAAGGCGAGGCCAGGTTTGGGGTTGAGGGCGCGAATTTCGGTCACCATGTCAGTGAGGTCTTCATCGTCCACTTTGCATAGACGTTTGAGTTGGACGACGTCACGTTTGGCGAGCAGATTGAGATTTTGGACCAGTTTTTCCATGGCCGGATCAAAACGGTCGCGGTCTATGAGCTGCAGCTTGAGGCATTCAGCAAGATCGCTGGCATAAACACCGGATGGATCGAATGTCTGGCAGCGGGCCAATACGGCCTCAACCCTTGCTGTATCAATGCTGAGCCGTTCGGCGACCTCAGTCACCGACATCGTCAGGTAGCCCGCTTCGTCGAGTCCATCGGTTAGCGCTGTCGCGATCAACCGGTCAGCAACATCGCCCAATTCTACATTGATTTGAAAATTAAGGTGATCGCGTAAGCTTTCTTCCCCCGTGAGGCGATCTTCAAGGCTCGGGCCTTCGCCCTCGCCGCCGCCGCCGCCCCAGTTCGCAAACTGTTCGGGCGCGCGCTCATCGCCACCGGCAGCGCTATCGCTGGTGTCCCGGTCGTCATTGGTCCAATCGTTGGCATAATCGGTGTCGAGCGGAGCCTCGGCCGTGTCCGGCAGGTGATCGGTGGCCGATAGCTCGGCGGTGTCGGGCGGGCTATATTCGGTCTCACCCAGAATTTCATTGTCCGTACGTTCGTCACCGGTTTGTTCGTCGCTGGTGTGTTCATCCGGGGCGGGCACCTCGTTCTCATGGTCGCGCCCGCCATCCGGATCCTCGCGTTCCAAGAGGGGATTTTCTTCAATTTCGGATTCAACGAAAGTGGACAATTCCTGGTTCGACATTTGCAGCAGCTTGATGGCCTGCTGCAATTGGGGCGTCATGACCAGCTGGGTCGATTGCCGGAGGGCAAGTTTGGGGGAAAGTGCCATAGCGCGATGCCCTAGAGGCTGAACCGTTCCCCCAGATAGACCCGGCGCACATCTTCATGCGCCATAATCTCATCGGGTTTGCCTTCCATCAGCACATGGCCTTCGTGAATGATGTAAGCGCGGTTCACGATTTCAAGGGTTTCACGCACGTTGTGATCGGTGATCAGGACGCCAATGCCACGATTTTTCAAATGGTGGACAAGGTCGCGAATATCGCCAAGCGCCACCGGATCAATCCCTGCTAATGGTTCATCGAGCAGCATGAACTGTGGCTGTCCGGCAAGAGCGCGGGCGATTTCAACCCGTCGACGTTCGCCGCCCGATAACGCCAACGCCGGTGTGCGCCGAAGATGGGAGATTGAAAATTCGGCGAGTAGATCGTCGAGCATCGCTTCACGTTTATCACGTTCGGGTTCAACAGCTTCGAGGATGGCGCGAATATTATCGGCGACCGTAAGGCCCCGGAAGATCGATGCCTCCTGGGGCAGGTAGCCGATGCCGAGGCGGGCGCGCCGGTACATGGGTAGATCGGTGACATCGGTGCCATCAAGTCGGATGCTGCCATAATCAGCAGAAAGCAGTCCGCTCAGGATGTAAAAGCAGGTGGTCTTGCCGGCCCCGTTGGGGCCCAGCAAACCGACAACCTCGCCGCGCTGGACCGATAAGGAGACGTCGCGTAGCACCGGGCGCTTCTTGAAGCGTTTGCCGATACTTACAGCTTCCAGCCCGGCATTATCGCGGACCAGGGCGGGCCCATCTTTGGGCTGGCCCTTGATCTGGGTAGGGTCGGCTATTTTGGCCGCCGGGGCCTTTTTCGAGATCGGGGTGTTCATAACCCCTATTATCGGCCTAATTCTTGCTTTTTAGTGTAAGGTTTATCGCTTGGGGATGGATTTTTTGGAGTTTTTTCGGGTTCGATCAGTGCTTGGACCGGCCCTGAGGGGCTCGAGAGGATGTGGGAAATGCCGGTATTGAAGTTAACTTCAGCATATTCGCCGTTGAGTTGGTTGTCGGCTCGGGTGATCCGGACCTTGCCCCACAGGTTAGCGATTCCGGTTTTGGGAAAATAAACCCCGCGTGATCCAAGGGCCACCTCGCCGGGACGGGTCACGACAACATTGCCCCAGGCATCCATGCGATCCAGGGTCGAGCCGCGCTTTGTGCCTTGGGGGTCAGGGTTCTGTGGTCCGGTGTTTTGTGATTTTGATCCTTTGGCCGCGCCTGGGCCGTTCGGCGCGTCGTCGACAAAATGCCCGGTCAGGATGTCGGCGCGCACGGTGCGGCCTTGGTCTCCCGATTGGTCCTTGGCACCTTTGCCGGTCGCGGGAATTGGGGTTGAAACAGCGTTGCCCCGGGCCACGGCGAGGCTCTTCGTCTCGTAATATTCAAGAGAATCACGTGCGGTGATTATTTCGCTCTGGGTAACCAACTTCAAATTTTTTCCGGTCATCACCAGCACGCCCTTGCGCACGTCGTAAACGCCTTTGTCGCCATAAGCTGTTTCCGTGGGCGAGACGATGCGTACCCGGCCAAGGGCATCAAGCCGGTAAACTTCGGTATTGCCGCCGGCGACTTCTTCATAATAGGCAACCAAGGTATCGCCGTAGACGGTGGTCGTGCCTTGGATCGCTTTGGCATTGCCGCGTGCAATGTATTGGTGGGTGTTCTGATTCCATTCGATGCCGTTGTCGGCATAAATCTGGATCGGCTTATCCCCTTTGGTGCCGAGGCCGAGGTTTTGGGCAGCAAATCCCGACATCGATATGATCATGAGAGCCATGGCGGTTATGGCAATTGCGGCGCGCCTCACCGAGCCTGTCTGAATATGGCGTTGTGATCGGCGCCCCATCATTTCGGTCTCCTGCTGGCGGACCCTTTGAGGGTCTTGGATGCGCGGTAAAGTGTCAAATACGCTTTGCCGGTAAAGATCACCCGCGTTCCTTGATCGAGAACCCGGAAGCCTTTGGACTTGATATGGGCGCTTGGGCCTTGTCCGATGACGGGATCAAAACCGATAGCGGTCGAATCCTTGAGGTTGATCTGTGCTGTTGGGGTGTTGAATTCGAGTCCTGAATCATGGAACAGCGTTGCCCCATTCATTAGGTCGAGCAGTTCCTGTTGTTGGCGGTATTCGCCTTTGGGCGCGGTCAGTGCCACCCAGGCGCCCGATTTCGTGGTGATATCACCCTTGGGTTCGGTGAGATGGATAAGGTCGGCGCCGGGCTTGTTTTGCACGGCGATGCGGGCGGTCACCAGGTAAGGCTGGCGGCCCTTGTTGAGGCCGGCATAGCGCGCATTGACCATGCTGAGGGTGCGGGCGTCTTCGGGTTTGACCAGGGAAAAACCGATTCGAAAGCCACCGTCACTGTTGCGCTGCTGCGCCCAGACGACGACCAATGCTACCAGCGATAAGGCGACCGTTGGGAGAAGGACTTTAAGTAGTCCGATGGTACGGCTTCTGTTCCAGCCGCGCTGGTTTGGTGCCGCGGTAGCATCCGGCGTGACAGTAATATCGGGGGCGCCCGACATGTTTCAGGCGACGCCGGAATGAAGGATGTCGTGGATATGCAAAATTCCGGCCAGGGTGCCGTCATCGACCACGAACAAGGAGGTGATGGTGTG
>JBLHLO010000165.1:0-5514 GCA_047621105.1 Alphaproteobacteria bacterium | reverse complement strand
CGGCGTTCAAGGGGTTCGAGGTCGATGTGGTGGCGCGTTTTGGCGCCCGAGATATCAACCGCCTGCTCAAGGATGCGGGCATCATTCGCAACCGCCGCAAGATTGAGGCGATCATTGAAAACGCGCGCCGGGTGCAGGGCCTGCGGAACGATTATGGTTCGATCAAAGGGTTTCTTGACGCGCATCATCCCTTACTGCTTACCGATTGGGTCAAGCGCATGAAACAGACCTTTGTCTTCATGGGGCCCGAAGTGGTCAACGAATTTATGATGTCGACCGGCTACCTGCCCGGCGCCCATGACAAGAATTGCCCGCAATTTTTCGAGGTGGCGGAACTGTCGCCTCCTTGGATGCGCGAATCTCCCCCCGGCGGTTGGACGGGGTTTGGTAATGCTTAATCCGGCTTCGCGTCTTTTGCCGCACAGCATTTCGACGCGCAATTATAAACCAGGGCGATGATAGCCCCGGCGATGGCGCCATCGACAAATGCCCATAGAGTCCCGATCGCCGTGCCCGTGAAGGTCGGCGCAAAGCCGAGATAGACCGATCCAAACAGTCCTACCATCGGCACCCCTAAGCCGATCAGCCGGGCGGCGAGGCCGAGGACCAAGATTCCCGATGCCCAGGTCACACCGAAAGCAAGAGCGAGCGCGCGGGTGTTGAGTGTTGTCATGATGTCCCTCCATTTTGGCGTCGTTATGGGCTCTGGCTGAGCCCTTTTATATATATGGGGCGGCTTTAGCTGGGATCGAGGGGGGGATAATTTTATCTAAATAATGCATATTTATCAGTCTGTTATTATTTTTTAACCGAGGTCTGTCAGGATGAAGCCATGACCCTGAACGCATCCCGTTTGATATTACTGACCTTGGCCTGTTGCGCACTGGCCGCACCGGCGCGGGCGGAGACGATTACCGTCACCACGGCCGATTGCGCCACGCTCATGCGTCACGTGCCATCCCCGGATGTTGCCTATAAGCCCGGTGTGGATGTTCACGGCAAAAAGGTGGCGCCCGCCGATCTGCCTGGAAGTAATCCCATTGCCGTGCCGAAAATCGTCAATATCCCAATCACCATCGACCTGGCCGCGCGTTATGGCATTCCCGCCACTTCGAACCTATTCAAGGCGGAAGCTTACGCCGGTACCGCCCGGGTCCGTGTCAGTGACGGGCGGGCCTGGTTCAATGGCAAGCCACTGTCGAGCAATGATGCGCATGCCCTGGCGCAACTCTGCCAGAAAACGGCACCGTAGCTGCCAACAGGGCGTTGAATTCAATAAACCCAGCTGCATTGCAGTTTGCGGGGGGTTTGCCTAAAGTCGGGGCGCCGTTGAACCCCTAATGAGAAGCTCATATGCGTCTTTCCCGTTTTTACCTGCCGACCCTCAAAGAAACCCCCAAGGAAGCTGAAATTGCTTCGCACCGCTTGATGCTGCGTGCGGGCATGGTGCGCCAGTCATCAGCCGGGATTTATACCTGGTTGCCCCTAGGCCAGCGGGTGTTGAAGCGTATTGAGAAAATTGTTCGTGAGGAGCAGGACCGGGCCGGGGCCCAGGAAATGCTGATGCCGACCATTCAGCCCGCCGAACTTTGGCGCAAATCCGGTCGTTATGACGATTACGGGCCGGAGATGCTGCGCATTACCGATCGACACGACCGTGAGCTCCTCTATGGGCCGACCAACGAAGAACTGCTGACCGAAGTGTTTGCCGGGACGGTGCGTTCCTACCGTGAATTGCCCAAGATGCTCTATCACATTCAATGGAAATTCCGCGATGAAGTGCGGCCCCGTTTTGGTGTCATGCGCGGGCGTGAATTTTTGATGAAGGATTGCTATTCCTTCGACCTTAATTACGAAGGCGCGGTGCGGTCTTACAACAAGATGTTTGTCTCTTACTTGCGCACCTTTGCACGCATGGGCCTCAAGGCGATCCCCATGGAGGCCGATACCGGTCCCATCGGCGGCGATCTGTCCCATGAATTCATCGTGCTGGCGCCGACTGGTGAAAGCGAAGTGTTCTGTGACCGCGATTGCTTGGATATCGATGTGCTCTCCGAAGACATTGATTACGACGACGATAGCGCCCTGAAGACGGTCATTGAGCGGTTCACCAGCCCTTATGCCCGGACCGAGGATAAACATGTGACGGCCGAGTTCGAGGCCGAGGTGCCCGAGGCGCGGCGCTATGCGGGCCGTGGGATCGAGGTCGGGCAGGTGTTTTATTTCGGCACTAAATATTCCAAGCCCATGGGGGCTGAAGTGGTGGGTCCCGGGGGCGCTCAGGTGGCGGTCGAAATGGGCTCTTACGGGATTGGTGTGTCGCGTTTGGTCGGCGCGATTATCGAGGCATCCCATGATGACGATGGCATCATCTGGCCCGATGCGGTGGCGCCGTTCGATATCCAATTGATCAACCTGCGCGTCGGCGATGACGCTTGCGACGATGCTTGCGTGCGGGCCTATGGGAAGTTGACGGCCGCCGGGCGTGACGTGCTCTATGACGACCGTGATGAGCGGCCGGGGGTGAAGTTTGCCAATGCCGATCTTATCGGGGTGCCGTGGCGTCTTGTGATCGGCCCTCGTGGTCTTAAGGAAAACAAGGTTGAGCTGAAGCGTCGCGACGGCACGGTGGCGGAAGAACTGGCCCTCGATGTGGCCCTCGACCGCTTGATCCAGGCCGGGCAAGGCTAGGGGGCCGGGCGGCGTGATGCCCTTTAATCCCTTCGAGCGGCTGGTGGCGCTCCGTTATCTGCGGGCGCGGCGCAAGGAAGGGTTTATTTCGGTCATTGCCGGGTTTTCCTTGGCCGGTATTTCGCTCGGTGTAGCAACGTTGATTATCGTTATGGCGGTGATGAACGGATTCCGTCAGGAATTGCTGAGCCGCATTCTTGGCGTGGGCGGCCATATCACGGTTTATTCTTCCGGGCCCGCGCCGCTCAATGATTACGATGCGGTGACGGCCCGTATCAAACGTGTTGCCGGCGTCATTGATGCGGCCCCCATGGTCACCGGACAGGCGATGATGACCGTAGGCCGCCGCGCCGGGGGGGTCGCCGTGCATGGCATGCGTAAAGATGATCTCGCGCGGCGTACGATTATCGCGTCGAATATCAAGGCCGGTTCGCTCAAAGATTTTGGCGCGACCGATTCGGTACTTGTGGGGACTCGGCTCGCCACCCGATTCGGATTGCGGGTTGGTGATCGCATTACCCTGGTCGCACCCAGTGGCAACGTCACTGCCTTTGGCACCATGCCGCGCTCCAAGGGCTACCGCATTACCGCCCTGTTTGAGGTCGGTATGTATGAATACGACAATAATTTCGTCTATATGCCGCTCGCCGCCGCGCAGCTTTTTTTCCGCTCAAAGAATCAGGCTTCGGTGATCGAAGTCATGCTGGATGACGCCAATAAATTACGCGCGGCCAAGAATCGAATTATTGATGCGATTGGTCCGGGCACCCGCGTGCGCGATTGGCAGGATGCCAATTCCAGCTTCTTTACCGCGATCAAGGTCGAACGCAATGTCATGTTTCTGATCTTGACCCTGATTATCCTGGTTGCCGCATTCAACGTCATTTCCGGCATGATCATGCTGGTCAAGGACAAGGGGCGCGATATTGCTATCCTGCGTACTATGGGGGCGACCCGCGGCGCGGTCATGCGTATCTTCCTACTGGCGGGGGCGTCAGTCGGGGTGATTGGGACCTTGGTTGGATTTATCCTCGGCACGGCCTTTGCGGCCAATATTGAAACCATCCGGGGTTGGATTTCCAAACTTACCGGCACCGATCTCTTTTCCGCTGAGATTTATTTTCTGTCTCAACTCCCGGCAAAACTGGAAGCGGGTGAAGTGGCCTCGGTGGTGCTGATGTCGCTGACCTTGTCGTTGCTGGCGACGCTCTATCCGTCGTGGCGCGCCGCGCGCCTCGATCCGGTTGAGGCGCTGCGTTATGAGTGAGCCCGCGCTCGCCCTTGAGCAGGTCACCCGTGCCTTTGAAGATGCGGGGTCGCGGCTTGAAGTCCTCAAAGGCGTCGATCTGCATATCGGGGCGGGGGAGATCATTGCCCTGGTGGGGCCGTCGGGATCAGGCAAATCGACGCTTTTGCACATTGCCGGATTGTTGGAGCGCGCCGATGGGGGCCGCGTAATGATCAATGGTGTCGATGCCACTGATGCCAATGATACGGAGCGCACCCGGTTGCGGCGCGAACATCTGGGGTTCGTCTATCAATTTCATCATTTGCTGCCCGAATTCACGGCGGCCGAAAACATAGCCCTGCCGCTGATGATCGCTGGGCGTGCGCGCGGGGAGGCTGATGCCCGGGCCACTGAATTACTTGAACTGGTCGGCCTAGCCGCACGTGCCGAACATCGCCCGGCTCAGCTTTCCGGTGGTGAGCAACAGCGCATCGCGATTGCCCGCGCGCTGGCCAATGCCCCGGCACTATTGCTGGCCGATGAACCGACCGGCAACCTTGACCCCGGTACTGCCGAGCAGGTGTTCCAGGTGTTTTTGGATGTCATCAAGGGCACCGGGCGGGCGGCTTTGATCGCCACCCATAATCCCAATCTAGCGTCGCGTATGGACCGAGTCGTGACCCTGTCCGAGGGCCGTGTGGCCCCAGCCTGAATGCCTCTTTTCCACAATATCCTGTGGATAAATTGTCATTTGCACCACAGATGTTGCTCCCGCCCCTTATCCGTGGATAATCAGCGGTAAGGGAGAAACACGGGCATGGCCCACGCTAATTTCATTCATTTACGCGTCCACAGCGCCTATTCGCTGCTCGAAGGGGCGATCAAACTGCCGGAGCTGGCCAAGCTCTGCACGCGCCATAAGATGCCTGCTGTGGCGGTGACCGATACGCGCAATTTATTTGGCGCCCTCGAATTTTCCCAAACCATGATGAAGGAGGGAATCCAGCCCATCATTGGTTGTGAACTGGCCGTCACCCGCGAAGGGGCCGAGCCCGCTCATGGCCAGATTGGTCGCACACCGGAACCAGATAAGCTGGTGCTGCTCGTGCAGAATGAGGAAGGCTATACAAATCTTTTGGCCTTAGTCAGCGAAGCGCATCTTCTCACCGAAGCCGGGCGCACCGCGCAGGTCACTTGGGATCAAGTAGAGAGGCACGCAGCAGGGCTGATCGCGCTGACGGCGGGGCCTGAGGGCACGGTGGGGCGGTTGCTTCTTGAAAATCGGACGGCGGAAGCCGAAGCCGCGCTTGATCGCATGAAGCATTTGTTCCCGGGCAGACTTTACATCGAAGTGATGCGCCACGGCATGGAAGCCGAAGATCGCATCGAAGATGAGATGATTGCCTTTGCCTATGCCCATGATCTGCCGTTGGTCGCGACCAATGAGGCCTGTTTCGGGCCCGAAGACCTGTATGAGGCCCATGATGCACTGTTGGCCATTGCCGAGGGCGTCCAGGTGGGGGAAACCGATCGTCGACGGCTGACCCCAAATCACCGTTTCAGGACGCCGGCCGAGATGAAGGCGTTGTTCGCCG
>JBLHLO010000164.1:0-5522 GCA_047621105.1 Alphaproteobacteria bacterium | reverse complement strand
AAAGGCAACCGCAACAAAGGCGGTAAGTGCCGCCAGGGCGGCAAGATTGAGGATCAACATCTGCATTGCTCCAGTATACCACCGAAGGGGCATGCTAAGGCCATCGTTTGATAGGGCCTACCTCGCTTGAGACTTATTTTGAAGACACTACCGTCGTTGACATCAGTGGCCCACGACAAAACCCTCCAAGCATTTTGATTTCAATCGATATCAGCCGGTCGACCTGCGCACCATAGGCTTTGGGACCCGCCACACCCGAAGTCAGACTTGGTGAAAAAAAACCCGCATAATAGGAACCATTGCCGGACGCCGTCATCGCCGGGGGCAATTTTCCATCAACGATGCCGCCCCGGGCACGTACCGCCTGAATCGCACGCTTGCAATAGTCTTCGCTAAAATCCTGATCGGGATCCTGACCGGGTGTAAAAGAGATCACGATTCCTAATGGGCGGTGCGGCGGCACGGGTGCAGTAACGACATGAACAGCGACATCACCATGGGTTAAAGCTGGAAAATTAGGCCATTGCGTGATTTGAATATCCGTTTCCAACCGGTAGATGCCAAAATCCCAGCGTGATACCGGCAGGCGCTGAAGCATATTGGTCGTATCCTCCCCCGCTCGTACGCCAGGAAATGCAGGGAGTGTTATCAGTCCCAGTATCAGGGGGACGAAGACAAGGAGGCATTTCAAAGGTAATCTTCCCAGCATCAGGGGATTAGACACCACCGCCCCCAACTCGCCAAGACTCCTCAACACCAACCCTTCAAAGTGGCTATACCATTCGCGGCGCTTGGCAGGGTGCGGCGCGGCTATTAGGCTCATCCCATGCAAGGATGGATTCCATGAGCGGATGTATAGCCCTGATCGTCGCCGCCGGGCGCGGGCGGCGGTTTGGCGAACGCGGCCCCGCCCCCAAACAATATATGACACTCGGGCGCTGGACTGTCCTTGGCCGGGCGGTCGCGGCCTTCACTGGCCATCCTAGGGTTAACGCCGTGCGCGTCGTCATCCATGGCGATGACCGCGCCCATTATGATTGGGCAACCTCTGGGCTATCATTAATGGAACCGATACTGGGTGGCCGCCGGCGCCAGGATTCGGTGCGTCTTGGCCTCGAAAGCCTGCAAGACCTCGCCCCCGACACAGTGCTCATCCATGATGCAGCGCGGCCCATGGTGGACAGCGCATTGATCGACCGTGTGCTCGATGCCTTGCAAGATGGCGACGGCGCCATCCCTGCACTAGCGGTCGTCGATACGCTTAAACTCGGGGCGGGCGAAACGATTACCGGAGAAGTGCCCCGCGATGGCATATTCCGCGCCCAAACACCCCAAGGCTTTCGTTTTGAAACGATCCTGGCGGCCCATCGGCGCGCCGACCACGATTCCAAGGAAGACTTCACCGACGATGCCGCCATTGCCGCTTTTGCCGGGATTGACGTGGCACTGGTCGCCGGATCGGAAGGCAATTTCAAAATCACCACCGATGACGATCTGGCCCGCGCCCGGGCGCTGATGGGCGGCGCAGAGGTCCGGAGTGGCCAGGGTTTCGATGTTCACGCCTTCGCTGAGCCGGGAAGCGGCCCGGTGCGGCTCTGCGGTATCGATATTCCGTTTGCCCAAGGGCTGAGCGGCCATTCCGATGCTGACGCGGGCTTGCACGCGCTCACCGACGCCTTGCTTGGCACGATTGCCGCCGGTGATATCGGCCAACATTTCCCGCCGACCGACACGCGTTGGAAAGACGCCAATTCGGAAACTTTCCTACGCCACGCCCTTGGCCTCGTCAGACAAGCGGGTGGCCGGGTGGTCAATGTCGATCTCACCATCATCTGTGAGGCCCCCAAGATTGCGCCCCACAGTGACGCCATGCGCGACCGGCTTGCAGAGATTCTGGGGCTGGAAAAGGCGCGCGTGAGCATCAAGGCAACGACCACGGAAAAGCTCGGCGCCCTCGGACAAGGCGACGGCATTGCGGCACATGCCATTGCTACCGTCGTGCTTGAAGGCCAGTGAGAGGGCCAGTGAACTATGTCAGCTTCTGACCCCAAACCGGCAAATGGCCTCCCCGAAGGGGTCTCGTTCTGGCATCCCGCGACCCTGATCGCCACCTGGTTTGGGGTCGGCCTATTGCCGAAGATGCCCGGCACCTTTGGTTCACTGGCCGCCCTGCCGATCGCCTGGTTCCTGGGCGAACGGTTCGGCCCCTATGCCGTTGCCGGCGCCGGATTGGCGTTGTTTGTCCTCGGTCTTTGGGCAAGCCATGTCTATCTCCGTCGGGCCCGGGCCAAAGATCCTGGTGAAATCGTGGTCGATGAAGTGTCGGCCCAGCTGATCGCCTGCGCCCCGGCCGGGCTCGACCCCTTAGGATTCGCCCTCGCCTTTATCCTGTTTCGCATCTTCGACATCATGAAGCCTTGGCCGATCAGCGCCCTGGAACGCGGCTTGCCCGGCGCCTTGGGGGTCATGGCGGACGATGCCGCTGCCGCGCTTTTTACCGCAGCTTTAGTAATCATATTTTATATTATATTGGAACGTCCTAGTGTATTTTTCTAAGAAAATACTAGAGCTTTCAGAAAGGCTCATTCGTGAGGCTGGCGCGGCCAATTTGACCGTCACGACCGCCGAATCTTGCACCGGCGGGCTGATCGCCGCCGCCCTGACTGAGGTGCCGGGATCATCAGCGGTCTTCCATCTGGGATTTGTCACCTATGCCAATGAAGCCAAAACCGATTTGTTGGGGGTCGAGGCCAGCATGATCGTCCAACAGGGCGCGGTCAGCGAAGAGGTCGCCCGGGCCATGGCCACGGGTGCGCGCCACACCGCCACCGCCAATTGCGCCGTCGCCGTGACCGGAATTGCCGGACCCGATGGCGGCAGTGCCGATAAACCGGTCGGCCTGGTCCATATTGCCGCCGCTGGTCCGGACGGTAAAACCCTCCATGAACGTCAGGTTTTCTCAGGCGCCCGCAGTGACATCCGCTCCCAAGCGGTCGAGGCCGCCCTCAAGCTTCTGTTGCGGAGCCTTACCGCTTCAGCCTAAAACCCCCCATGATCTCTTTCAAACTCCCACAGCCCCTGCCGGTCGGCTACCGCGTCTCGATCCGCAACGTGCTCGGCATCACCTTCTTGTCGGTGCTGTTCTTCGTCATTGTCGGCGCGATCATAGCCCAGCTCGATCCCGGCATCTTCAAGGATAACCGGAACCGTGCCGAAGCCCTGTTGTGGTTTTCCCTCTTGCTGACGACCGGCGTGTTGACCGCGACCGGTTACGTGTTGGCCTGGCGCACCCCTCAACGCTGGGGGATCGTCGGCTTGATACGCCCCGAAGCACAATGGATCCTGATCGCCATCACCGTCGGCGCGGTGCTTTTTTTCGTCGGGGAACGGGCCGACAATTTTTTCCGACTGGGCATCATGGGCGATTTCCGCGACCAATTCGGCACCGGCCTGAAGACCCAAGTGGGGTTGGTCAGCCTGTTCGCCGCCCGCGTGCTTTTATTACCAATTGCGCTTGAGGTTTATTTCCGCGGGGTATTGCTGAACTTCTTTGCCACCCGTTTCGGCCCCGAAGCCGGGTTATTCATCGCCGCTATTTTATTCTCGGGTCTGTTTTTCCGGCCTGACCTCCCGATCTCGATGGCCTATGGCTTCATCTATGGCATTGCCTATGGATTGCTGTTCGTCCGTTCAGGCTCATTGTGGCCAGCTATCGTCGCCAATGGCACCGTCAGCGCGCTGATCATCGCCAAGGCCGCCTGGGTTTGATCGCCCCGCTTATAAATCGCTGGAACGCCCTTTCTCCTAATATCCGTGGCGCTTGTTGCGTGATGATCGGTGCCTTCATCCTGATTGTCATGGCCTCCCTGGTAAAGCACCTAGGCCAACGCCTGCCTGCCTTTGAGGTGCTTTTCGCACGCTTCCTGGCCGGATTGCTTGTGATCCTCCCGGTGATATGGAAGGTCGGGCTCGGCGCTCTAAAAACCACTAAGATTCACCTCCACGCGACGCGGAGCTTTGTCGGTTTTTTCGGCAATCTTTGTTTCTTCTTTGCCCTGGTCAACATGGCCATCGCCGATACGGTAACCATCCAGTTTTCGCGGCCGATCCTGATGGTCGGCATCGCCCTCTTAGTGTTGCGCGAAAAAGTGGGTTGGCAACGTGCTTTGGTCGCCATTGTCGGATTTTCCGGGGTCATTATGATCACCCGTCCGTTCGGCGAAGGCTTTGAGCCTTGGGCAATTGTTGCCTTGGGTGGCACGTTCTTTGGCACCTTGGTGGTCTTGAGCATCAAGCTTCTGTCGCGCACCGAAAACACACTGACCATCATGGCCTATACCGGCATCTTCACGACGTTGTTCTCATTCATTCCGGCGCTGTTCGTCTGGGTGACACCGACCTGGGAAGAAGTGGCCCTGCTTGCCCTGACCGGCGCGCTCGGCATGATTGGCCAGAGCCTCTTCACCCACGGCGTCACATTGGGCGATACCAGCTTCGTCATGCCGTTCGATTATCTGCGGATCGTCTATTCCTTCGTGCTCGGCTTTATCTTTTTTGCCGAATTGCCCGGCGCCTGGAGCTTCATCGGTGCCGCGGTGATTATCGGATCGTCGATCTATCTGGTGCGCACCGAAAGCCGCAACAAAAGCACATAAATGGAACAACGACACAGGCTGCCCATAAAACCCATCGTCATGCTCGCCGTGGCGGCGGCCGTGCTGGCAGGCCTGTTCATTGTGCTCATGGGGCACAATTGGGCGATGCTGCTGGGCAACCCCGAGGCATTACACCAATGGATTGACGGTTTCGGTTGGGCCGGCCCTGTCATTTTAATCGGCGTGATGATCCTCGCCATCGTCGTCAGCCCTCTGCCAAGCGCACCTATCGCCATGGCCGCAGGCGTCGCCTACGGCCATTTTTGGGGCACGATCTACATCATTATCGGCGCCGAACTGGGGGCGCTTATCGCATTCACTATCGCGCGGTTAGTCGGGGGGGAAAGGCTCGTGCGCTGGTTTGGCGATAAACTCGAAGTGGGCCTGCTTGGTTCACAGAACCGCCTAACGGCACTAGTGTTTGGCCTTAGGCTGCTGCCCTTCGTGTCCTTCGACATCATCTCCTACGCGGCGGGCCTGACACCGCTCAGGACTTGGCGTTTCGCATTAGCGACGCTGGCCGGCATTGCCCCCATCAGCTTCCTGCTCACCCATTTCGGCGAATCGCTCACCGGACAGGAACTGGACCGTATCGCGCTGGCGGTGCTGGCGCTTGGGCTCCTCACCGGCATCTCCGTCTATTTCGCCAAGCGCAAATAATCATAAATAATAATAACTAATAAAACGGTGGGGCAGCCCACCGTTTTTGAGTCACACTTAGCCGAATCCGCTGGCCAACATCCTCAGCACCTGCGCCGCCCGTTCATGATGCCGTTCAATTATCGGCACCTCGATCTACCTGCTACGCACCGAATCACAAAAAACGTGATACCCTCGGCTGACGACTCACAAATCTTTCCCCTCACT
>JBLHLO010000163.1:0-5534 GCA_047621105.1 Alphaproteobacteria bacterium | reverse complement strand
GCCGACAAAAACCAGCGGCATGAAGGCGAGCCGCGTATTGGCCGCCTCGGGGCTGTCGGTGGTGCCTGAACGATACATATCGAACAGTTTGCGCACGGTGTCATGGGGCTGGAGGAAGCTGGCAAAATTATAACCCTTGGCGGCAATCTCGGCGACCGCGGGCGATACGGTGGAGCCGGTGGTCCAGATCGGCGGGTGGGGCTGTTGATAGGGGCGCGGCCAGATATTGACTTGGCGTTTATGCCAATGCTTGCCTTCGAAGTTGAACGGTTCTTCGTGGCTGGTCCAGGCACGGGTGATCAGATCGATCCCTTCCCACAGGCGTTCTGCGGTCGCGGTCGGGTTAGTGTTGGCGCAAAAGATTTCATAGGGCACGCCGCGCACGAAGCCACAATCGAGCCGCCCGCGTGAGATCACATCGACCATCGCCATTTCTTCGGCGATGCGCACCGGGTCAGTGCGGTTGGCAACCGGGTTGCCGAGCACTAGGATGCGGCCGTGTTTGGTGATACGTGCCAGCGTCCCGGCCATCAGGGGCACTGCCGGGTCGAGGCAGGTCGGTGTCTGATGATGCTCATTCAGCATCAGATCAAGCCCCAGCTCGTCGGCGATCACATATTCATCGATGTAGCGATGATAAAGATCGGCGCCGATGATCGGGTCGAAGTGATGGTTGGGCAGGCTGACCCGGTCGGACTCGTAATCTTCCTGGGGCGGCAGATGCGGATAGGGCATCTCCGTGAAGTGATACGCCTTCATGGATGATGCCCCCCGTGTGCGTGTTAAGGCGTTTTCCGCCTATTGCGCGGCAGCAACTTGCGTGCCGAATTCTTCCTTGATCCGCGGATAGACTTCCTTGGCGAACAGGCTGATGTTTTTGACGGTCTCATCATGGGTGACGAATCCGGCCTGCATCATCATCAGCAACTGGCCGAAACCACCGACGAGCCCGTGGAAGCGCTTGATTTGCTCGAACACCGAATCGGGAGTGCCGGAGATCAGCACGCCTTGTTCCTTGAGGTATTCATGCCCGCGCGTTCGCACCGCGTCTGTGCGCCCGGTGTATTTGCCTTTGAGCGCCTGGACGTTGAACGCCACCGGCACATAGCCTGGCGGGTTGCGGAACTGGGCCGCGGTCTTGGCGTGCAGGTACCACGACAGCTTCTCTGCCAGGGCATCAGCTTCGCTCTCGCTATCGGCAACGGCGACTAGCGGCATATAGGCGATATGGCGGTTCACTTCTTCGGGGTCCTTGTAAATGGTCGCCGAACGGTAAGCGTCGAACATGTCCTTCACCTTTTCATGGGGCTGCAGGAACATGGCAAAGGTAAAGCCACGGCGCGCCACTTCCATGATGTTCTGCTTGTCCGATGAACCGGTGATCCAGACCGGCGGATGCGGCTGCTGAAAGGGGCGCGGCCAGATATTGACCTGGCGCTTGTGCCAGAACTGGCCCTCGAAATTGAATGGTTCTTCGTGGCTGGTCCAGGCCTTGACGCAAAGGTCTATCCCTTCCCAAAGGCGTTCCAGGGTCCGGGTCGGATTGGAATTGGCGGCGAAGGTTTCGTAGGGCACGCCGCGCACGAAACCGCAATCGAGCCGGCCGCGTGAGATCACATCGATCATCGCCATTTCTTCGGCGACACGGACCGGATCGGCCCGGTTGGCCATCGGATTACCAAGGATACAGATCCGTGCCTTCTTGGTCTGGCGCGCCAGGATGGCCCCGGCCAGCGGTGCTGCGACGTCGGTGCAGGTGGCGGTCTGGTGATGCTCGTTGAGCATGATATTGAGGCCCAGATCGTCGGCGAGCATGTGCTCATCCAGATAACGCTCGTAAAGATCGGCGCCTATTTTGGGATCGTAATGTTTGTTAGGCAGGCTCACCCGGATCGAATCGATGTTTTCGAGATCGGGGAGGTGAGGGTAGGGCATTTCGGTGAAGTGCCAGCATTGCATGGATCAAAACTCCCTTTATTTTTTTCTTCAGGCGGCCGATTTGGCAGCGCCGGCGAACCCGTCGATCAACTTCATGAAGGCGTCGGGTTGTTCCAGATGGGGGAAATGCCCCGCATTTTTAATCATCTCAAACCGGGCGCCGGGAATTTTGGCAGCAAAAGCCTTGCCGTAATCGGGGGTGATGATGCCATCTTGATCGCCCCAGACGACTAGGGTCGGCACATCAATGCGGTGCAGGCGATCCTTGAGCTTGGGATTGTACATATAGGGTTGCCAGCAGAAACGCGCATAGCTTTCTCTGTTACGGGCGATGGTGGTGAGCTTGTCTTCTTCCATCACCGTGTAATCGATTTTGTTCTTTTCAGGATCGGCGTATTTCAATTCATGCACCTTTTCGGGCGCAAGAAACCAGATGTCCTGAACGTCGCGGTCAGTCGGCCCGCCGATCTTGATGCCGAAGGGGTCAACCAGCACGAGGCGTGACATATGCTGGGTGGTCTTGACCGCCATTTCGGCAGCGAGCCAGCCGCCGACGCCGAAACCAATGACCGGGGCATCTTTGATCCCGAGCTTATTCAGGACGTCGAGGCAGATGTAGCTGCAGTCGTCGATACAATCGATCCAACTCGGCCGTTCCGAGGCGCCGAAACCCGGCGGGGACACAGCGATGACCTCATGGCTGGCGGCCAGTTGGTCAAGGACGGCGCTTTCGAGGGTGAGGGCTTCTTCGTCATAAAACAGGACAAGTGGTGCGCCCTTGCCAAAGCGTACGACTTCAATGTCCATGTCGAAGGATTTGACGCTTTCTGCGCGTCCCTTGTTGTCAGCCATGGGTTTAGATTCTCCATCTTGCCGTCTTAAGCGGCGCTCATTCGTATTCTAAGAAATTACCCCGACCGGGGTTTGGGTACAAGCGGTGGGGCCCCAGAATGGGGTGAAAAAATGCTCTCAGGCCGGTGCCTGCGCCCGAATCAGGCGGGAATCGGCTGCTGGGCGACCAGGGTAATCCCATAGCCGTTGAGCCCGACAATGGTTCGCTTGGTGTTGGTCAACAGGATCATGTTTTGAACGCCAAGCTCATTCAGGATTTGCGCCCCGATGCCGTATTGGCGTAGTTCCGAAATGGGCTTGGAAAGCGGCTTGCCTTCATGTTCCTGCACCAGACGGGAGATCGCCGTCGGCGACGATTCACGGACGATGACGATCACGCCGCGGCCCTTATCGGCAATCATGCGCATGGCCGAATGCAGTTCCGTGGCGCGGTCGCGCGGTTCGCCAGCGGCGAACTGTGATTTGGTTGCATCGCCGAGTACATCGCCGAGCAGGTTGAGCGCGTGCATGCGCACCAGCACCGGTTCTGTCCCCGATACATCGCCCTTGGTCAGGGCCACGTGTTCGGCATAATCCACCGTATTGGCAAAGACATGCAGTTGGAATTCGCCGCCAAAGCGGCTGTTGATGGTGGTTTCTGTGACCTTATCGATAATTTTTTCGGCGCGTCGGCGATAGGCGATCAGATCGGCGATCGAGGCGATCTTGAGCTTGTGATGGGCGGCGAATATCAGGAGATCAGGCAGCCGCGCCATGGTGCCGTCATCATTCATAATTTCGCAAATCACGCCCGATGGGTTGAGCCCGGCCAGCCGGGCGACGTCCACCGCGGCTTCGGTATGGCCGGCGCGTACCAGTACGCCGCCATGCTCGGCGATCAGCGGAAAGATGTGGCCGGGGGTGACGATATCGTTGCGCCCGCGGTTGGGGTTGATGGCGGCGGCGACGGTGGTGGCGCGGTCAGCGGCGGAAATGCCGGTGGTGACGCCTTCGCGGGCCTCAATGGAAATGGTAAAGGCGGTCTGATGGCGCGATTGGTTCTTGGCCGCCATGAGTTCCAGGCCCAGCTCGTCGGCACGTTCGGGGGTCACCGACAGGCAGATCAACCCGCGGCCGTATTTGGCCATGAAGTTAATCGCCTCGGGACTGGCTTTTTCGGCGGGGATAATGAGATCGCCTTCATTCTCCCGGTCTTCATCGTCGACCAGGATGAACATTCGCCCATTACGGGCGTCCTCAATCACGTCCTCGATGGGGGAAAGCTTGGATTTTGTGGCCACGGAAACTCCCTTCACGGCACCTTTATGGGGCGGTTTTCCCACCCTCCGGTGCGATCCGCAACCTATCGCGGTCGCGGGTTTGGATCAAGGCCCGCCGGTGCCTTGGCAGGGCGGGGGGGTGGGCGTTAAACTGAGCCGGGCTCAGGGATAGGCCCAGGCACAGGCAGGGAGAGTAAGGCGCACATGGACATCACATTGACAAAAATGTCGGAGACCCTTGGGCTCCGGGTCGAAGGGGTCGATCTGCATCAGCCGCTCGATGCCGAGACCCAGGCAGCGGTGCATCAGGCCTTTCTCGACGGTCAGGTCTTATGTTTCCCCGGCCAGAAACTGTCGGCCGATGACCAGATAAGGTTTTGCAGCTATTTCGGCAAAGCCGATTCCGATTACAAGGCGCCGGCGTCCAAGCTTGACCTCGACAAGCGTGACGAGGCCGATTACCGCAAGGGGGTGATGCTGGTCTCCAACGTGCGCAAGAACGGCACGCCGATCGGCAATTTGCCCGATGGCGATATGCAATTCCATTCCGATGGCGCGCATCGGCCCAGCCCTTATATGGCGACGACCCTGTATGGCATCCGCGTGCCCACCCATGGCGGCGATACTTTGTTTGCCAATCTATATGCCGCCTATGACGCCCTTGATCCGGCGCTCAAGGCACGCATCGACGGCCTGAATATCCACAACGTCTATATGCTGGACGCGACCAGCGCCGACGAGTTCGATGCGGAAGACCCCAAATGGCGTAATGCCGTCCATCCCCTGGTGCGGGTGCATGACGAAACCGGGCGTAAGGCGCTTTACGCCAACCGGCTGATGTCGCGCTGGATCGAAGGGATGGAGCGGTCCGAAAGCGACGCGCTGCTTGCCGAACTCCTCGACGTGGCGGAACGGCCGGAATTCATCTACGCCCATCAATGGGCGGCGGGTGACTTTTTGATCTGGGATAACCGCTGCATCAATCACGGGCGCACGGATTTTCCCGCCGATCAGATCCGCCTGCTGCGGCGCTACACCGTTTCTAGCGCCGTCGCTTAGTTAGGAAAAAGCCATGTCTGCTTATGGCCCTTAGGCGGCAATCAACGGCGGCCAATCGTTCTGCAGGCATCCCCCTTTTCAGGCAGTCCAAGCCGCCAAATTCCCGTCAAAATTCGGTCCAAAACTAGGTCGGCGTTCACTCCCTCGCATGCCGCAATCGATTTAAGCCGCGAGTCTGAACCCAGCAAAAGGCCACCGCTGGTGTGGATAGAAAAAATTGCGGTAGGTGATGCGCGCGTGGCCTGGCGCGGTACAGCAGCTCGCCCCCCGCAGCACCATCTGATTGATCATAAATTTACCATTATACTCGCCGACCGCGCCGGGGGTCGTCTGGAATCCGGGATAGGGGGAATAGGCGCTTCCGGTCCATTCCCAGACGTCGCCGAGCATCCCCTGCGGCGCTTGCGGATCGGCCTCGCCCGCGGG
>JBLHLO010000162.1:0-5571 GCA_047621105.1 Alphaproteobacteria bacterium | reverse complement strand
TGGGGTTGATCGGGTAGAGAGGCCCTTGAAAGCCCGCGTCGCGCAGATTATCGAGCGTGCGCGCGCCGACATTACCCTTGTCATTGGCGCCGACGACGGCGATGGAGCGTGGGTCAAGCAGGGAGCAGAGATTGGGATGCATTGGACTGGAGGATCCTAGTGACGGCGAACAGAGGTCATATTTTGCCCCAATCGGGTCCAACGCGCCACTTTCCATAGCCTATCTTATTCCAGAGACGCCCGTTGTCTTGGCCCGGATGGAGGGGTAGCCTAGGGGTTTAGGGAGGCGCCGAGGCGCCAGCGCGGCATAGAGCGCGGCATAGAAGGTCTGTTCAAGGCCCGCGCCGCTTAGCGGAGGGAATATTATGGCATTCGATACCATCTTCAAGGGTGGCACGGTCATTGATGGGACCGGTTTGCCCGGATACCAGGCTGATGTTGGGGTGACCGACGATCGCATCACCGCTATAGGCAACCTCAAGGGTGAGCAGGCCAAGGAAACCATCGACGCCGAGGGCCAAGTGGTCGCCCCCGGCTTCGTCGATGGTCATACCCATATGGACGCCCAAGTCTTCTGGGACGATGTCGGCGGCAATTCCTGCTGGAATGGCGTCACCAGCGTGGTCATGGGCAATTGTGGGTTTTCGCTGGCTCCGTGCTCTGAGGCGGATAAGGATCTAGTGCTGCATAATCTTGAACGGGCCGAAGATATTTCCCCCGCCGCCATGAAGGCGGGTATCCCGTGGTCATGGACGACTTTCCCGGAATACCTCGATGCCGTGGACGCGTGTCCCAAGGGCATCAATTACGCGGGCTATGTCGGCCATTCGTCGCTGCGCACCCATGTCATGGGCAAACGCGCGATGGAGCAGGAGGCTTCGGCCGATGACCTGGCGGCCATGAAGCGTGAGCTTGAAAGCGGCATGCGCGCGGGCGCCATAGGCTTATCAACCTCGCGTTCTCATGCCCATCGCACGCCAGAGGGCAAGCCAGTGGCAAGCCGGATGGCGAGTTGGGATGAATTTACCCAGCTGGTTGGCGTGCTCGAAGAGCTGGGCACGGGGATAGTAGAAATGGCACGCGATAATATTATTCTCGATCCCGAAGAGCGCCGGATCGAACATGAACAAATCAAAAATCTCGCGGTCGAGAGCGGGGTGCCCATCACTTTCGGCAGCTCTTTTTATAAGCGCGCCCATCCGGACCAATGGCGCGAACAATTTCAGATGGTGGATGAAGCCAGGGCGCTTGGCGGCAAGATGCTGATCCAGGCGACGGCCAGCTGGAACTGTTCGCTGCGCTCATTCGAAACCATGACACCCTATGATTACATCGATGTATGGAAAGACTTCCGCAAGCTGTCACTCAAGGATCAGGAAGCGGGGCTGCGTGATCCGAATATGCGCAAGAAATTGGTGGATGCGGTAAAGGCCCATGCCCATAAGCCCGATCCGGCCTTGCCCAATGCCTTTCAACGCCCCGTGGACTGGAACTGGGTCTTTCCCGTAACCCATACATTGCCGCCATTTCCTTCGGTGGCGGACCTCGCGCGTGATCGGGGGCAGGATGGTGTGGATGTCTTCATCGATATGGCGCTGGAACGGCATCTCAAGCTGTTCTTCGTCCAGCCGAGCAATAACGAGGACCAGGATTTCGTCAAGGCGCTGATCCGTCATCCGGCGTCGGCGGTGACATTCTCCGACGCCGGGGCCCATGTCGCGACGACCTTGAATCCAATTCACGCCCATCTTCTGGGCCATTGGGTGCGGGCGGAAAAAGCGCTGACGCTCGAAGCGGCGATCCGCAAGATCACCTTTGAAGTTGCCTCATTCTGGGGCCTTCGTGGCCGCGGTTGGTTGCGTGAGGGCAATTATGCCGATGTGGTCGTGTTCGATCCCGACGTGATTGCGCCCGCCATGCCTTATCTTGTCCATGATTTGCCGGCCCAAGCACCGCGCATCATTCAGAAATCGGATGGCATCAAATGCACGATGGTCAACGGCAATATGTTCATGCGTGAGAATGAACATACCGGCGCACATGCCGGCCGATTGCTGCGCGGCCCGCTCTATCATAATTAACGAATGCACGGCATAAGTCAGTAATTCGGGAGATCATGGTTATGGAACGCGTCAAATTTGGCCCAAGTGATTTAATGGTGTCGCCGATAGGTGTCGGCTGCTTTAGCATGTCGGGCTGCTATGGTCCCCAGGACGACAATGAATGTATCGCCACCATTCGCCAGGCGATGGATTCGGGCATTAATTTCTTCGATACATCGTCCAATTACGGCAAAGGCCATAACCACCAGCTAATCGCGAAGGCCATCAAGGGGCGCCGCGACGAGGCTATCATCCATTCCAAGCTCGGTACCATCCGCCCGGAAGGGAAAACGGTTGCCGGCACGCCGGAACATATTCGTAATTCCACAGAGGGTGCGCTTAAGCGGCTTGGGATTGATTGCTTGGATGTGATCTGCATTTCACGTGTCGATCCGGTGGTGCCGGTCGAAGACTCAGTGGGGGCGATGGCCCAGATGGTGCAGGAAGGTAAGACGCGTTACATCGGCATTTCCAAGGGGCTGACCCCTGAATTATTGGATCGTGCCTGGTCGGTCCATCCGATCACATCGGTGCAGGATGAATATTCCCTGTTCGTCCGCTATCCGGAGAATGAATTGCTTAAAGCCGTCCATCAGAAGGGGTCCGGCTTTATGGCCTTTGCCCCGCTGGGCCGGGGCATCCTGGCCGGTCTTTTTCACTCTGTTGGTGAAATCCCGGAAGGCGATGAACGTCTTGGTGATGAGCGCTATAAACTCGGCAATATCGAACGCAATATTGATATGCTGCGCCAGCTTGAGGAGATGGCGGCAGAAAAGGATGTTCCCGTTTCCGCATTGGTGTTGGCTTGGCTGATGCATCAACCGGGGCAGGTGATCCCGATTCCTTCATCGAAGAGCCGTGAGCACCTAGATCAGAATATCAAGGCAGCCAACTTGAAACTTTCAACTGAAGACATGGCGCGCATTAATGCGATTTGTCCGGACGGCGCCGCCGGCACCAGCAACCATGCCGAAAACCGTGCGGTTGCCAGTTAGGTCTATTTTCATGTGGTCACGTCATAGAAAAGGTGAATAAAAATGGCATTGGAAAGCAATCGTCGGGCAAAGGTGCGTCATATCGCCATCAAGACCCCCGATCCGCAGCGCCTTGCGGAGTATTATACCCAAGTGTTCGGTCTCGAAGTCGTCTTGCGCCGCGAAACCGGTTCGGTCTATCTGTCGGATGGGGATCTTTGCCTGGCTTTGTTGCCAACGCGCGGTGAATGCGCCCCCGGCATCGAGCATTTCGGATTTCATATTCAGGATGCCGAAGAAATTGCTCAAGCTTTGGAAGATGCGGGCCAAGCGCCCCCGAAGGTTCGACCCAATGACCCACCCTATGCCGAAACCCGTGTCACCGATCCCGATGGCAATATGATTGATTTGTCTGAGCATGGTTTTGAAATGCAGGAATTTCAGGACGAGCGGGTTACAAAGACGACCGCGAAATAATACATTCGTAATGGGGGATCAACCCCAATCAGATTAAGAAGGAGGACCTACGTTGCCTGCACAAATCGAAGAAAATGATCCACGGATCGAAGTTGAAAAAGTCACCTATAAGGGGGCAGCGGGAGAAATCTCCGCTTACCTGGTAAAACCCAAGGGCGTGGCCAAGGCGCCGGGTGTTGTCATTATCCATGAAAACAAGGGCCTGCAGCCGCATATCATGGACGTGGCCCGCCGTGCGGCAGTGGCCGGGTTCGTTGCCTTGGCGCCGGACTTTTTGTCCCCGGTCGGCGGTACGCCCGATGATGTCGATGAGGCCCCGGAGCGCATCAAGTTGCTTGATGCCGCCCAGACCACGGAAAATGGCCTAGCGGCGGTCGCATATCTACGCGGTAGCGCCAATTGCACCGGCAAGGTCGGCACTATCGGTTTCTGTTGGGGCGGCGCGGTGTCGAATCAGATCGCTGTCAAGGATCCCAAGCTTGATGCCGGGGTTGTGTTTTATGGCCGTTCGCCCGCCGATGAAGATGTGCCAAAGATCAAGGCGCGCATGATGCTCAACTACGGCAGCCTTGATAAGAACATCAATCCTGGCGTGCCACCGTATGAGGCCGCGCTTAAAGCAGCCGGTGTCAATTATGAAATGCACATGTATGAGGGCGCCGGGCATGCCTTCCATAATGACGACGGGGGCGATCGCCACCATCCGGAAAATTCCAAACTCGCCTGGGGGCGGACGATGGATTTCCTGAAAGGGGCGCTCTCGGCCTGAACCGTGCCGTCAGCTTAAGAAAAAGGCCGGGGGATTTCCCCCGGCCTTTTTGCAGGTGCCGGTTTGACCATCCCAGCCTTGGAACCTAGTATTCATATCAATATTCAGGGGGCCGCATATTCATGTCCACTCTACCGCGACTGAATGCCGTAATCGGGGCGTTGGAAAAGGGCCTTCCGGCCTTCACCACGTTCTCTCCACCCAATATTGCCGCGGCGATAGCGACCTCGACCTCTCCCTATGACGGGGTTGTGTTCGAGATGGAGCACAACCCGTGGAACCCCGAAACCCTACGCGATTGTCTGCAGTACATGCTTAGTCGTGGGCAAATCGCGGCGGCTGGATCACTTGCGCCGGCGGTGACACCGATGGTGCGCATCCCGCCCAATGGTTCCGAACTTGCTCAATGGCAGGCCAAGCAGGCGCTCGACCTCGGTGTATACGGTGTCGTCTGGCCCCATGTCTCGACCGCCGAAGAGGCTTATAACGCAGTCGCCGCCTGCCGCTATCCCCGGCAGCCCGAGGCTTCCCTCTATGAACCCCGAGGCCTGCGCGGTGACGGCCCCACGGGTGCGCTGCGCTACTGGGGACTTAGCCAACAGGATTATTATAAAAAGGCCGATGTTTGGCCGCTCAATCCCGAGGGCGAGATTATTGTTATCGTCATGATCGAAGACAGCACGGGGATCGGCAACCTGCCCGAGATTCTGAAGACCGTGCCGGGCATCGGCGCCATCCTGATCGGCGAAGGCGATCTCAGCCAAGAATTGGGCTACCCCCGGCAATATGATCACCCTGTGGTCGCCGGCGCGATGGCGGAGATCGTCAATATTTGCAAATCGCACGACGTTCCGGTGGGCCACCCCCATGTGAACGAGGGCAATGTCGAGCAGGTACTGGAGCAAGGTTATCGCTTCCTCATGGTCGGTGCTGAACGGACGACCAAGGGGCTTATGAAGGGACTTAAGCTCACTGGGCGCTCATGATCGCGGGCGCGATGATGCAAAACCTATCAATGGAACGGAGAGAGCCGTGATTATCGATTGCCATGGCCATTACACGACGGCGCCGAAAGCACTTCCTGATTACCACGCGGCATTGATCGCCGGATTGGATGAGCCCAGCTTTAAGCCGACCAAAGCCCAGATTGCCATTAGTGACGACGAGATTCGCGAAAGCGTCGAAGGTGCGCAGCTCAAGTTACAACGCGAGCGCGGCACTGATCTCACCATCTTTTCCCCGCGCGCCT
>JBLHLO010000161.1:0-5579 GCA_047621105.1 Alphaproteobacteria bacterium | reverse complement strand
TCTGACGCTGCCCTATTCGAAAGTGCATTTCTTCGCCGCGCTGCGCGCGAGCCCTTTGCACGCATTGCAGGGTGGCGCGAATTTTGGAGCCTTGATTTTGTGCTGTCGCCCGACACTTTAGTGCCGCGTCCCGACAGCGAAACATTGATAGAGGCGGTGCTCGGTGAAATTATAGATCGGAATGCGGCGTTTAAAATTCTTGATCTCGGCACAGGTTCCGGTTGTCTGCTCCTCGCTCTCTTATCCGAATTGCCAAACGCTCATGGGCTCGGCATTGATTGTGCGGAAGGTGCCGTCAGGACTGCCCAGGAAAATGCAAAACAGTTGGGCTTGAGTGAGCGTGCGCAGTTTGAAATGGGTGACTGGTGCACCGGTCTTTCTGCGCGCTTTGATATTATTGTCGCTAACCCACCGTATATTCCTGAAGCTGCGCGTGCGGGGCTTGCGCCGGAAGTGCGTGATCATGATCCACCCCGTGCATTGTTTGCCGGGGCCGATGGTTTAGATGCCTTTCGCGAAATTGCACCGGGTTTAAAAGAACGGATACGGGAAGGCGGCCTGGCGGCATTTGAATGCGGTTTGGAACAGTCGGATGAAGTATCTGAAATAATTAGTCTTTTTGGGTTTTCCAAGATGACTTCGCGGCGTGATCTTGCCGGTCATATCCGCGTTGTTCTGGGCCGTGCGGAAGGTCTTAATCCGGCATTAACCCGGCATTAACCCGGGTAAAAAAAACAGTTGGAAAAGGGGGCATTCCCGTCTAGTTTGCCTGTGAGGCACACGCGCATGGGGTGCGGTGCACTCATCCCCAAAGGTTTATCCCCTTCGCTGGCAAGTGGCCGAATTATGGCCGCTGCATCAGGCAAGTAGAGGGCGTATCTAAGGGCGAACCCGACATAACCGCGACAGAGAACTCATGAGACTAGCACCAAACGGTAAACGACCACGTAATCGTCCCGGCCGTAATAACAATCGGCCGCAACAATCGCGCAATCAGACATTTGATTCCAGTGGTCCCGAGAGCAAAGTTCGCGGTACAGCTAATCAGGTCTATGAAAAATACTTGGCGATGGCGCGTGATGCGCAATTGTCGGGTGACCGCGTCTCCGCTGAGAATTTTTTCCAGCACGCCGAACATTATTTTCGCATCATGGTCGCGAGCGGTCAGTTGCGACCCCAGCCGACGGATGATCAGGGTGACGAGGATGATAATTCTGCCGCACCAGAAGGTGAGGGTGTGTCCCAGCCCGGTGCGCAGCAGCCGGTAAATCAACATCAGGTCGCCCCAGTCCAGACTGCACGAGTCCAGACTGCACGAGTCCAGACTGCACGAGTCCAGACTGCACGAGTCCAGACTGCACCGGTTCAGGCCGTGCCGGTTCAGTCTGCACCGGTTCAGACTGCGCCGGTTCAGACTGCGCCGGTTCAGACTGCGCCGGTTCAGACTGCGCCGGTTCAGACTGCGCCGGTTCAGGCCGCTGTGGCGCGTCCGCAAACCCCGGCTGAACTTGCCCAAGCTGCCGCCGCCAATGGTGCGGACCGGCCAGCGCCGCGCCCTCGTGGCCGTCGCCCGCGCCGAGATCCCAAAGAGGCTCCAGCCGAGGCTTAAGCCTCTTTAATTACCTTTCTGGTCCCTTTACGGCGTGTCCCAACCCTGGGGCACGCTGTTTGCATTTGGAGCGGAGGGCCGGGGGAGCCGGTACTTTCAAAGTCCCCTTTTGCCACCCGGGCCCTTGTGGCCCCTTGCGGGTCAGGTAAAACACCCCATATAGAAATAGCCCCTTAGAAAAAGGGGTTTTAAGGGTTCTACAACCCCCAAGCCGTTATTAACCGGTGAGGTGCTACCCCATTGGGGGCCCCGGGGCAGGAGATGGAGGTTACGATGGATTTCGAGAAGTTCAGCGAGCGCACGCGCGGTTTCGTTCAGGCTGCCCAAGCCAAGGCGGCGACCCTCAAGCATCAAGAATTAAGCCCTGAGCATCTTTTGCAGGTGTTGCTTGATGATGATGAGGGCCTGGCCGCCAATCTAATGGCTGCCGCCGGGGCGGATGCCAAGGCGGCCCAGGCGTCAGTCAAGATTGAGCTCGACCGCCGTCCCAAGGTCGAAGGACCAGGGGCATCGCAAGTTTATTTATCGCGCGCCACCGCCCAATTATTCGAAAGTGCCGCGGAAATCGCCCAGAAGGCGGGCGATAGTTTTGTCACGGCCGAACGGCTTTTGCTGGCGCTGGTGCTTGCCACCGGCACACCGGCGGCAAAAATTCTCGCCGATGCCGGTCTCACCGCGCAAAAACTCAATAGCGCTATCAATGACATCCGCAAGGGCCGCACCGCCGATTCGGCGACCGCCGAACAAGGCTATGACGCGCTCAAGAAATATGCCCGTGACCTGACGGCCGTGGCGCGGGACGGCAAGCTTGATCCGGTCATCGGCCGCGACGAGGAAATCCGCCGCACCATTCAGATACTATCGCGGCGCACCAAAAATAACCCTGTGCTGATCGGCGAACCGGGCGTCGGCAAGACCGCTATTGCCGAAGGGCTGGCGCTGCGCATCGTCAATGGCGACGTGCCGGAAAGCCTGAAACGCAAGAGCCTTCTGTCGCTCGACCTCGGCGCATTGATTGCCGGGGCCAAGTTCCGTGGTGAGTTCGAAGAACGCCTCAAATCCGTGCTTCAGGAAATCTCAGCCGCGGACGGCGAAATCATCCTGTTCATTGATGAATTGCACACCTTGGTCGGCGCCGGTGCCGCCGAAGGCGCGATGGACGCCTCCAACATGCTTAAGCCCGCGTTGGCGCGCGGTGAGCTCCATTGCGTCGGCGCGACAACCCTTGATGAATACCGCAAGCGTATCGAAAAAGATGCCGCCCTGGCGCGCCGCTTCCAGCCGTTGTTGGTCAGTGAGCCGACGGTGGAAGACACAATCTCGATCCTGCGCGGGCTCAAGGAGAAATATGAACTGCATCATGGCGTGCGGATTTCGGATTCGGCCCTGGTCGCGGCGGCGACCCTATCGAACCGCTATATCGCCGACCGCTTCCTGCCCGACAAAGCCATCGACCTGATGGACGAGGCGGCGAGCCGGCTCCGTATGGAGGTCGATTCCAAGCCCGAGGACATCGATGAACTGGACCGGCGCATTATCCAGCTCAAGATCGAGCGCGAAGCCTTGAAGAAAGAAGACGATGACGCGTCCCGTGATCGCTTAGAGGCGCTTGAACAGGAGCTTGAAGGACTCGAAGCCAAATCAAAGGACATGACGGTGGTCTGGGAAGCGGGCAAGGCAAAACTGGCTGGCGCCCAGAAGATCAAGGAAGCACTGGACCAGGCCCGTTCAGAATTGGAAATCGCCAGCCGCGAAGGGAATCTTGCGCGCGCCGGGGAGCTGACCTATAGCGCCATCCCCGACCTCGAAAAGAAGCTCAAGGATTCGGAGGGCGCGACCGGCACCGCCAAGGAAGAAGTAACGCCCGATAACATCGCTGGCGTGGTGTCACGTTGGACCGGTATCCCCGTCGATAAGATGCTGGAAGGGGAGCGCGAAAAGCTCCTGCAGATGGAAGAAAAGTTGGGCGCCCGGGTGATCGGTCAAAGGGCGGCGATCGAAGCCGTCTCCAACGCCGTGCGCCGGGCGCGTGCCGGGTTGCAAGACCCCAACCGGCCGATCGGATCGTTTATGTTCTTAGGGCCCACCGGTGTCGGCAAGACCGAGTTGACCAAGGCGCTGGCGGCCTTCATGTTCGACGACGATACGGCGATGATCCGCGTCGATATGTCGGAATATATGGAAAAGCATGCGGTGGCCCGATTGATCGGTGCCCCGCCGGGTTACGTCGGCTATGAAGAAGGCGGCGCGCTGACCGAAGCCGTGCGCCGGCGGCCCTATCAGGTGGTGCTGTTCGATGAGATCGAAAAAGCGCACCCGGACGTCTTCAACGTTTTGTTGCAGGTGCTCGATGACGGACGGCTCACCGATGGCCAGGGCCGGACGGTCGATTTCACCAATACGCTGATCATCATGACGTCAAACCTCGGTTCTGATTTGTTGGCGGCGGATGCCGGCGCCACCGAAGCAGACGGGGTGCGTGATGCGGTGATGGAGGTGGTGCGGGGCCATTTCCGGCCTGAATTCCTCAACCGCCTCGATGAAATCTTGCTGTTCCATCGCCTGACCCGTGACGAGATGGGCGCGATTGTTACCATCCAACTCGCGCACCTGGAAAAGCTATTGGCGGACCGCAAGATTACCCTCGATCTTGATAGGTCGGCGCGGGATTGGCTGGCCGAGGCCGGTTTTGATCCGGCCTATGGCGCGCGCCCGTTGAAGCGGGTGATCCAGCGCCAACTCCAGAATTCACTGGCCACCCTGATCCTCGACGGCACCATCGCCGACGGGGCAACGGTCAAGGTCTCGGCCGGCAAGGATGGATTGCTGATCAACGGCAAGCAGGTGGCCGAGGCCGCCTGAGGCATCCAAAGCCCCGGTATAGACCTGTTAGGGCCCACCGGTGCCAAGTGGGCCAGCGGGTGCTTTACCCGCGTCCTGGCCCTTCGGACTTTCTGATGCCTGGGGTTTCCCGCTCGCCGCCTTGGCGGCCGGCGCCAGGGCCTTAAAGGCATTATCGATTTGATCACGGGCGGCGAGGAAGCGTTTGCGCTCACCCCCGTGCAGGGTCTTGCCGGTGGGCAGCTTGACCGACAGCGGATTGACCTGGCGGTTGTTGCGGTGGACCTCGTAATGCAGATGCGGGCCGGTGGAACGCCCGGTGGAGCCGACATAACCGATAATTTGGCCCTGGCTGACCCGCTTGCCCCGGCGGATGCCGCGGGCAAAGCGGCTCATATGCGCATAAGCCGTGGCATAGGTGGTGTTATGGCGGATCCGCACGTAGCGTCCATAGCCGCCGTTCCGGCGCGCATCGACAATTACACCACGGCCCGCCGCCATGATTGGCGTACCGCGCGGCGCGGCGAAATCGATGCCCTTGTGGACTTTGGTATAGCCGAGGATCGGATGGCGCCGGCGGCCAAAGCGCGACGATAGCCGGGCACCGTCGATGGGTGTGCGCATCAATGTTTTACGGGTGCTTTCGCCCTTGGCATTGAAGTAATCGAATGTGCCGTCACTCATGGGGAAGCGGTAAATGGCAAGTGGCTTTTTTTGCAGCGTGAGCGAGGCAAAGATCACATCGCCCGAGCCAACGACAGCGCCGTCAGTATCCTTGATACGATCATAGAGGAGATCGAAGCGGTCCTTCGGGTGGATATCGCGCTGGAAATCGACATCGAAGGAGAGCGCGCGGATCATTTCAACGATGACCGGTGGGGGCACGCCGGCATCGACCGCATCTTGATACAGGCTGGAACGGATGACGCCCGAGGCGCGCGCCTGTTCGTGGGTGAGCTTGGATTTTGAGACATAGGCTTCGAACCGGTTATCCCAGGTTCGGGAAATGCCCACGGTGTTGCGGATCGAAGGCGCAAATTCAAGGCCACGGAAAGAGGCCGGTGCGTTCTTTGCCGGTGTCAGGGGCTGGAAGGTGAATTCCATGGTGGTGCCGGCGACCAGCTCGCGC
>JBLHLO010000160.1:0-5586 GCA_047621105.1 Alphaproteobacteria bacterium | reverse complement strand
CGAGCCGGGAAATTCTATGAAGATCGTACTACCGCCGGCACCGCGACCCTTGAAGGGAACAAGCTTGTCCCAGACCTGCATGTCGGGGAAAAAGTTGCCCTTCCAATAGGCTTTCCGTTTAGCCGCCACCTTGGGATCCTTTTCTTCAACCACCTTGGCTTCTGAATAAAAATCCGCCTGATCAATACCGCCCTTCCCTTCCCACGCATTGTTGAAAAAGAGCTCAGGGTCCGGCGCGCCCGCCATGGCGACAGGGAGGTAGTTATTGTGCAGCAGTAACGCACGCTGATCACCGCGCGCATTCGAAAGTTGGTGATGATGATTCCGCGGCAATAGAAAGAGGCTGTGCTTCTGCCATTCGAAGCTGTGCTTCTTCCCGCCCTCTTGCCATACGGTGCAAATACCTTGGCCTTCGACAACATAGACGACTTCATCCAAAGCAAACTTCAAGGAGGGCAATGTCTGTCCAGGCTGAATTTCGGTCACCCGGGCTTCAGAGACATTTTGCTGCCCTTCGAGCAGAAGAAAGGCCGCGTTGCACTCGCGCTCTCCCCACCTTTCCAATTCGAGATTGCGCAAATCTTCGACGCCATACCCCTTATGAATCGGCAGGCCTAACGACTCAATCCAGTTCCTATATGCGTATTGCGCCGACTCTGTCATGGGTGATCACCTTTTATTTATAAGGGGCAACGAGAAACCCTATCCAATCGTCCAGATGGTGTAAATCCGAATCGGTAGGGAATGAGAACAATCCAGTGACCCCATACGCAACGACAAGATGAGAAAAGCAGCCCCCCTTGGTCAAGGGGACGATATCCCTTCCGGTGATGCGATTGACTCTGCCAAAATACTAGGACTAGACTGAAAAAAATAATCTTCTGTTAAGGAAGCTACAAGTCATGATTGTTTTTCTCACCGTGATTATTTCATGACTTATGACAGGGAGGTAGGGGCCGGTGCTGACCGAAGAACAAAATAAACTTCTCACCCAAGTCGGACCTGAGACGCCCGGCGGCGCGTTATTGCGCCGTTATTGGCATCCCATCGCCATCGCTCAAGAGCTAACACCCGATGAGCCGACCAAATTTGTCCGTATCCTCGGGGAAGACCTAGTGCTCTTTTTGGATAAAAGCGGCCGGGCTGGGCTCATCGCTGATCGTTGCCCACATCGGGGCGCCTCCATGCTTTATGGACGCGTCGAAGAACGCGGCATTTCCTGTGCCTATCATGGCTGGCTCATGGACTGCGCCGGCAATGTTGTTGAAACACCCGCTGAAAAAACCGATGGCTTAACGAAAAGCGTCAAGACGACGGCCTATCCGGTACAAAAGTTTGTCGGTATGTACTGGACATATATGGGCCCCGCCCCCGCACCGGTTCTTCCAAAATACGATGTATTTATGCGCCGCGACGGGCGCCATAGAATCATGGCCTATCCGATGCTCGACTGTAATTGGTTCGTCGCCGCAGAAAATGCCGTCGACTCGACCCATCTCCAGCTCCTTCATCAAGAGCCTCCCTACGCAACCGAGAAGCCCGCCAACTCGACGCGGGGTTATATCGACGACATCGAAAAGAGCGAATACTTCCTGATCGACTTCGGCATCATGAAACGCCGGACCTATAAGGAAGGTACCGTCGACGAACACCCACTGATCTTCCCACTGTGGCTGCGCAGCCGGTCATCCATGTGGATGCGCACGCCGATCGATGATGAGCACACAAATCATTGGGTGCTTAAATTCGATCGGAATAAGGACGGCACGGAATCGGACGAAGAACCTTTGGTCGAATATCTTGAACCGTTCAAGGATCCGCCCGATGCCGTCCACCCCCATGCCAAGTTCCAGAATTTCCCCAAGCACGGTTGGCCGCTCTGCCAGGACGTGGTGATGTGGGAAACTCAAGGTGTGATTTCGGACCGCACGAAGGAGCATTTGGGTGCTTCCGATGAAGGGGTCGCGCTTTTGCGCCGGACGATGTTCGAAAACATTGAGCGTGTGGCACGCGGTGAAGATCCGCTCGGCATTATCCGTGATCCGGATCCGAACAATGTTATCGACACTAAATTTGAGCGCAGTCTGAATATGACTTACCCGAGAGGGCATGAGGTTGAAACGGTGCCCGTCTAATGATGCGTTCGCCAATTTGGCTCCCCCGGGGCAGCAGGTAACCTACAAAGTAAGATTAAAAGGAGAAGCAAAATGAAGGGCTTATCGACCGTAATTGCTTTGAGCTTGGCGTCAGCCTTTGGCTTAGGCACACAGGCTGAAGCTGCCGATTTCGACCCGGCGGCTTATTACGCCGGCAAAACTATCCGCGTTCAGGTGGGGTTTAGGGCCGGCGGTGGCACAGACCTCCAGGCGCGCCTTTTCGCCCAGCATTGGACCAAAATCATGCCTGGCAACCCCCGGTTCAAGGTCACCAATGTGCGCCCTAATACCGCCTCTGCGAACCGCCTGTACCGCAGCGCGCCCGACGGGATGACCATAGAAATGTCAGCCAGCGCGAACGTCATCAGGCAATTTACGTCCAAACAAGCCAAGTTCAAGGTTGAAGAGAACCGGATCATTGGCACTCATACGGGGACATCCAGTGTGATATTCGCCCATAAGGATTTGCCCTATAAGACGCTGCGCGAGGCCATTGGTGGCAAGACCGTCATTCGCATCGGTCAAAGAAATTCCAAATCGGGCGCGGCGATGCGGCTTGCCGCACTTTCCAAATGGCTCAACATTCCCATGAAATTTATTTCCGGCGTCCGTGGCACCGCAGATAGCCTGATTGCGATGGAACGTCGGGACGTTGATGCGTTCCTGCCCGGTGGCGGCGGCACCATTTGGTATTCCCTCCCGTTCCATCGTTCAGGCTGGATGAAGAGTGGTGTGGTGCGGCCCTTGGCAAAGATGGGCCCGTCAACCATCGCCATCGGCGCCAATTCAGAAATCGCCATGCCGTCCTACGTGCCCTTTGCAACAGAGCTGCTGAGCGACCCAAAGCAAAAGGCGCTGTATGAAGCCTTCGCCAACATCGACAGCCGGTATGGGAAGGTCTTTATGGCCCCACCGAAAACACCGGATCACATCATCAATACCTTCCGAAAATCCTACAAAGCTTTGCTGGATGACAAGGCATTCGCGCCTAAGCTGGAAAAATTGATGGGCGAACCGATCACATTCACATCGGGGGCGGAAATGGAACCGGTCATTGACAAGATGGTCGATGATTACGCCAAGAACAAAGACGTTTATGCCCAATGGGCCAAATGGGCAAAGAAGCTTTTCTAAACAACCGTACTGTTAACGCTGACTGATTTACGCCCAGCCCACAACCCTCGCTAAAGAGGGCCCTTACAAAGAGGGGGGCTGGCGTTCAGTCAGTTGGTGCCGGGTCAGCTGCAAGCAAAAACCATCTGATCCGACCGTTGCGCACTTGGGGACGTGCTTTTATGTGGGAAACAATAGCGAGTGGCCTATCCCATTTGGGCTCCCTAAGTTACTGGGGAGCCGTTTTTGCGGGCGTCCTGATCTCGGCGCTTGTCGGACTCATCCCTGGCGTCGGCACCCCGATTGTTTTAGCCATCACGATTCCCTTCGTCATATTCACTATCCAAGACCCGCTCATCGGGATTGTGCTGCTTGCCACCATCGGCGGAGTTTCCAACACGCTTGATTCCATTCCGGCGGTTCTTCTGGGTTATCCGGGATCGGCCACCCAGGTGACTTTTCTTGAAGGCCATCAACTGGCCCAAAAGGGCCGTGCCGCACACACCCTCGGGGCGATTTATGCGGTCTCTGCCCTCGGTGGAATCATCGGTGCCATTGCCTTGGTGCTTATCATCCCGATCATCCGGCCCTTTATCCTCAATTTCAGCTACTCGGAAATAGCCGCCATGGCGCTATTCGGGGTTGCCATGGTTTCCGTGCTCAGCTTCGGCGCCATGCTGAAAGGCATTTCCGCCGGGATGATCGGAATTTTTCTGAGCACCGTGGGCACCCATTGGAGCTCGGCAACCGAACGCTACACGTTTGATCTGCTCAACCTATCTGAAGGTTTACCGCTCATCGCGGTCACCTTGGGCATCTTCGCCTTACCCGAGGTTCTGGACCTGAGCGCCACACGCAAATCTGTCGCCGCCAAGGAGACGGCCGTTATATCAAATCGTGAGGTATTCGAGGGCGCCAAGGAAGGACTGCGCTATTGGCGTGTTACGATCCGCCAATCCCTTTTCGGCGTGTTTTTCGGTGCCGTTCCGGGGATCGGGAGCTCGGTCATCGATTGGCTTTCCTATGCATTGGGTATTGCCCTCAGCAAAGATAAGTCACAATTCGGCAAGGGCTCCCTCGAAGGTGTCATATTTGCCGAATCTGCCCAGAATGCCAAGGAAGGCGGACAGGCAATTCCCACCCTGGCCTTCGGCGTACCAGGCGGCCTTGCCTGGGTCTTCGTCCTGTTTGCGATGATTTCATATGGCATTGCGCCTGGCCCCCAGATGCTGGGGAAGCATGCCGATATCACCATCATGATTGCCGTTAGTTTCGGCATCGGCAATCTTCTCGTTGCCCTGCTCGGGCTTGCCCTGACCGGTCAGCTCGCCAAGCTGACGACGGTCCCTTATGTGGCGATCGGGGCCGTGATCATCCCCATTTCTTTCCTGTCCGCCTTTCAGGCCGGCGACGGTTGGTTTGGCATTCTTGTGTTACTGATTTTCACGCCCATTGGCTTGGCCATGAAAGCCTTCAAATGGCCGCGAGCCCCTTTGATTTTGGGCTTTATTCTAGGGGGGGTGATCGAACTGAACCTAGAAAGCGCCCTCGGCGCACATGGGGCGATCAGTTTCATTACCCGGCCAATCACCTTGGCCCTGATCCTCATTACAATTGCAACGACCGTCGTCCTGTTACGATTAAATAGCCAGAATGCATCTTCCATTGCCGCATCGGCGGGATTGAACACCGACGGGTTACCTATCCCCATATCAGAAAGCGCCCCCCCTGCCCCTAAGGTGAAGGCATCTATATTGAGCGGCGCATGGAAGCTTGAACACTGGTTTGCCGTTTTCATCGTACTTGCGACAGGCTGGGCAGTTTGGTCTTCACTGAATTTTGACCCCTTAGCCCGCTTCCTGCCCATCCTGACCGCCGGCGTGACCTTGGCCTTGACGCTTTACCTCCTCGTCTTCGATAGACGGTCGGAAACCGGTCAAATCATGGATATCGGCCTGAGAAGTCTCACCGTTCCGGGCTCGGCTAGAACAGCGATCATCATTACGGGTTTCATAGGGCTGCTAATTCTACTGACCACTTTAATAGGCCTAAAATACGCTGCCATCTTATTTGCCGTCGTATTTCCGATCGTGATGATGAAAGGAAATGGCCGCTGGATCACAAGTGCGATCGGCGGCGTGTTGGTGGCGGCCATCTCCATCGGCTTGCTGGATCTCTATATGAATGTGTTCTGGCCGGATCCGGTTTTATGGCGTTGGATAACGACAATTTTCTAAACGACCTAACAGGGCAGCAATCATACGACAAACAAAACAGAGCAGGAGGTTGTGATGTTGAGTAAGAATCGACTCGGGAA
>JBLHLO010000159.1:0-5606 GCA_047621105.1 Alphaproteobacteria bacterium | reverse complement strand
GTCATTACGCTGGTATTGCAGCTCAACGAATTGCGCGAGCAGCGCCGCGCGGTCGACCTTATCGCCCTTGGCGATGGGCACGGTCATGCTCGAATAATCTTCGACCGAACCGATGCCGTAGATGCAGGAGACGCTGGCGACGATGATCACGTCGCGCCGCTCCAGCAAGGCCCGCGTCGCCGCGTGGCGCATGCGGTCAATGTCTTCGTTGATGGAGGCGTCTTTCTCGATATAGGTGTCGGTGCGCGCCACATAGGCTTCGGGTTGGTAGTAATCGTAATAGGACACGAAATATTCGACCGCGTTATCGGGGAAGAAGCTCTTCATCTCACCATAGAGCTGCGCCGCCAGCGTCTTGTTGGGCGCGAGAATAAGCGCCGGCCGTTTCAGGTCCTCGATCACCTTGGCCATGGTGAAGGTCTTGCCCGACCCGGTGACGCCGAGCAGCACCTGGCTTCTTTCGCCGGTTTTGAGCCCGGTGGTCAGATCCTCAATGGCCTGGGGTTGGTCACCGGCCGGGGTGAACCCGGTCTGGAGCCGGAAATCGGCGTCACCCGTCGGCCGGGTGAAGGCCACATCGATGTTGGTGGCGTTGTTGGGGGCATCGGTGCTCATGACCCTATATATAGGCGCGCCGGGCCCCATTTTGCCAGGGGGCTTGCCCAAGGGGTGCCGGGTCGTCGTGAGGCGTGTAAAAGGGCGGTGCAGGGTTATGCGAACAGAATGATAGGGTGGAAGAATGTGGCCATGGCATGATTTCGGGGGGCGGTTTTCGGCGCTCAAGCTTGGGGTGTTTCTAGCCCTCTTTGTCCCTGGGGTATGGCTCGCGGGTGATTTCATCATGGGGAATCTCGGGGCGCGACCCGCCAATGCCGCGGTCCGGGAAACCGGGCAGTGGATGATCCGCCTGCTGTTTGTGTCCCTCGCCATAACGCCGTTCCGGGAGGTGCTCAATTGGCCCCGGCTCTTGGAAGTGCGGCGGATGATCGGCGTAGCTGCATTTGCTTACGGTTTTGCCCATCTTTCCCTCTATGCCACCCAGGAAATGTGGAACCTTATCAAGGTGGCAACTGAGATCGTGCTGCGCATCTATCTCACCATCGGTTTTGTCGGGCTCATCGGCTTGGCCGCGCTGGCCGCCACCTCGACCGACGCCATGATGCGCCGCATGGGCCCCAAATGGCAGAAATTGCACAAGTCGATTTATGTCATTGCCGTGTTGGCGGCGGTGCATTTCTTCCTGCAATCTAAGGCCAATGTGGGGGAACCGATCATGATGATGGGTTTCTATCTCTGGCTGATGGGCTACCGTTTCTTACGTCGTGGGCGCCGTCGGCCGGGGGGATTGGCGTTGCTCGGCCTCGGTCTCAGTGTCGGCGCGGCGACTGCGGGGGGGGAGGCGCTCTATTACTTCTTCAAATTGGGGGTGAGTCCCTTGATGATACTCGCCGCCAATCTTTCGCTCGGGGCGGGATTCCGGCCTGCCTGGGGTGTACTGATAGGCGCCAGCTTGGCACTGGCGGCGCTGTTGGCGCGGGCCCGCCGGGCGCGGCCGACCGCCCCAGCTTGAGAGCGCTTCGCATCACCGTGCAAAAATTTGTCTCTTGGCCCCTTTTTGCCCTGATCGCGGTTGCGCCCACGTCCGGGTTTGCGTAGCTTGCCCGCTTGTTGATTGCCTCGTCGGGGTCCCGCCGTCATGTCCGTTAGTCCAAAATTTCTCAGCATGCGTCTTGCTGCCATTAAACCCTCGCCGACCATGGCGGTCACCGCGTTGGCGGCAACGCTCAAGGCCGAAGGCCGCGACGTCATCGGCCTTGGCGCCGGTGAACCCGACTTCGATACCCCCGATCACATCAAGGCCGCGGCCAACGCCGCCATCGCTAGGGGTGAAACCAAATACACCGCCGTTGATGGCACGCCGGCGTTGAAGAAGGCGGTGGTGGCTAAATTCAAGCGGGAAAACAATCTCGATTATGCGCCCGATCAGGTCACGGTGGCCTGCGGCGGCAAGCACATCATTTTCAATGCCATGATGGCGACCCTCAATCCCGGGGACGAGGTGATCATTCCGGCCCCTTATTGGGTGAGCTATCCCGATATCGTGCTGTTGATGGGCGGCATGCCGGTCGTGGTGTCGGCAGGCATGGATCAAGGGTTCAAGATCACGCCTGCGCAATTGGACGCGGCGATCACGCCTAAGACCAAGTGGCTGATTCTCAATTCGCCGTCGAACCCATCCGGTGCTGCCTATAGTCGCGATGAGCTCAAGGCCCTCGCGGCAGTGCTGATAAAGCACCCCCAGGTTTGGGTGCTGACCGACGATATATACGAGCATCTGGTCTATGACGGCTTCGACTTTGCCAGTATTGCCGAGGTCGAGCCCGGATTGCTTGACCGCACGCTCACCATGAACGGCGTGTCAAAGGCCTATTCCATGACCGGTTGGCGCATCGGTTATGCGGCGGGCCCGAAAGAATTGATCAAGGCCATGGGCACTATCCAATCACAGTCGACGTCGAACCCCAGTTCGATCAGCCAAGCCGCCGCGATTGAGGCCTTGAACGGTCCCCAGGATTTTCTGCCCGGCTGGCGTGCGGCTTTCCAAGAACGCCGCGATCTGGTTTGCGCCATGCTCAACGACGCAGAGGGGTTGATCTGTCCGGTGCCGCATGGGGCATTCTACGTCTATCCCGATTGCGCTGGGTTCATCGGCAAAACGACCAAAGATGGCAAGATTTTGGAAGATGATTCTGCTGTCGCCACTTGGCTTTTGGAAAGTGAAGGCGTTGCTGTTGTGCAAGGGGCGGCCTTTGGGTTGAGTCCGGCATTCCGCATTTCCTATGCGACGGCGCTCGACGTGCTCAAAGATGCGTGCCTGCGCATTCAACGTGCTTGTGCCACGCTGAGCTGAGTGCATCTGAGCCGTTATTTCACTAACTCTCTGGAATCCCGGCTTTCCGCACGTAAGGATGTTGCGGAAATCCGCCAACCTTGAGAATCCGGTTGCATTGGCGTGCTGGCCGTGGCCGAGCCGCTGCCCAGGAAAACTTTGCACAAGGACATATCACTTAAGGGGGCGCCGATACGATGAGAGGTGCCCCCAGTTTTTTTTGGACCCATGGATGCAAATCGCTATAGTGCGGCGGCCCTCTAATTTGGGGGATCGTAAAATAAGTGGAGTGTCTCTATGTCCGTTACCTCACCTGATAAACCAGCTGCCGCATCGGGTATTAAAACCTTTAGTTACAACAAACCCGAACCGCTCTCGGGCGATAAGATGATTGTCGAACTGGCCAAGAGCCGGATGATCCGTGGTCGCGTTCAAGTGGTGCGTTCGGGTGGGGAGAACAATCTTCATTCCCATGATGGCATGGACGGGTTCTGGATGGTGTTGCAGGGCCGCGTAAAATTCTACGGTCCCGGCGATGAGGTGATCGGCGAATTCGGCAAGTTGGAGGGTATCTTGCTGCCGGCCGGTAATGCGTATTGGTTCGAAAGCGCCGATGAGACCGTTGATCTTGAGCTCTTGCAAATGTCGGCTTTCGATCCGCGTGTACCCACGCGCCGGGTGGATAGGGAACCTCTGCGTCTTGATCCCGCACAGGTCGAGGTCGTGGACATTGCTCGTGCGGTTGGTGCCGCCCCGGCTTCAGGTAAAGGAGAGAACGCCTTGCAGAAATATATTTGCGGTGATTGCGATTACGAATACGACCCCGCCATCGGTGATCCCACCCAGGGCATCGCACCCGGGACGTCTTTTGATGACCTGCCCGACACTTGGACTTGCCCTGAATGCGGCGTGACCAAGGCGGAATTCTACCCGGTCATCGAAAGCAATTAAGCCCCCTGGCCTTTGCCCAGAGCAGTAGAGAGCTGGGTGTGTTGCCTGACTTCACGTCTTGTTCACGAAACCGTGGCTTGCTCCGTCCAGCGGGCAGGGTATCCTATGCCTTAAGCAAAGGAGAACGCCATGCCCATATATATTAAAAAACGTGGTTGGGAACTGCCCGAGTCCGCGGCCACCCCCGAACCGGTTTTTCGTGCCCGTCGCCAATTGGTCAAGGGGCTGGGCGCCGGATCGATTCTTGCCGCATCGTCGGCCCTGTTGTCGGCGTGCGATGATTCAGGCGCGCCCAAGGGGGCGGCCAAGGCCAATGGTGTCGCTGATCCATCGGCGAGCCTCTATCCAGTCAAGCGCAACCTGCGCTACCGCGTTGACCGGCCGATAACCGATGCGAAATTCGGCACCCAGTACAATAATTTCTACGAATTCGGTTCTTCCAAGTCGGTTGCCCGGGCGGCCCAAAAGCTCCGCATCAGGCCATGGACTGTTAAGATCGGCGGGATGGTGGAAAAACCTTTCGATATTGCCATCGATGATCTTTTGAAAAAGATGCCGCTGGAAGAACGGGTCTATCGCTTCCGCTGTGTCGAGGCCTGGGCGATGACCGTGCCGTGGTCCGGTTTCCCGCTCAAGGCGCTGGTTGATCTGGCAAAGCCGCTGTCCAAAGCAAAATACCTGCGCATGGAGACGTTTAATGATTCGTCGATGGCCCCCGGCCAGAAACAAATCTGGTATCCTTGGCCGTATGTGGAAGGCCTGACCATTGCCGAAGCCCGTCATGAGCTGGCTTTCATCGCCACAGGTCTTTACGGCAAGCCGATCCCCAAACAGAACGGTGCGCCGTTACGTTTGGTGGTGCCGTGGAAATACGGGTTCAAGAATATCAAATCGATCGTCCGCATCACCTTTACCGACGAACGGCCCAAGACTTTCTGGGAAGCGACCGGCCCCGCCGAATACGGCTTTTGGGCTAACGTGAATCCGGAAGTGTCGCACCCGCGCTGGAGTCAGGCCTCGGAAAACGTCATTGGCGAAAATCGCCGGACGGCGACGCTGCTCTATAACGGTTATGCTGAATATATTGGTGATCTCTATAAGGGGTTGGAGAACGAAAAGCTGTTCATCTAAGGCGTGACCCCCGCCGCCTTGCCTGCGCCATATTTTCCTGTATCAATGAGTCAATGCATCTGTGCACCCGCCAGCTGTGGGTGCGCTGTCCTGCCCATTGAAAGCCGATGATAAGCCCGTGAAGGCCCCGATTAAGATTCTGCGTCGATCCTTATTCCTATTTACCGTGTTGCTGGTCGGGCCACTGGTCTCAGCGCTTGGCGGCTGCGCGCGGCTCGCCGGTGATTGGACCGTCGCCAGCCGTGAGCCTGCGGGCATCGCGCCTGATCCTGCCCTGACCCGTGAAGCGGTGGTTCAGGTCTACGCCGCGCGCGCTTTCAAATGGCGCGGCGCCTTTGCCGTCCATACCTGGATCGCCCTTAAGCCCGAAGCGGCTAACGCCTACACGGTCATGGAAGTGACCGGCTGGGGGGTGCGGCGCGGTGGCGCGGCGATCAATATCGAAGAAGACGCGCCGGACCGGTATTGGTATGGCGCGCGCCCTGACTTGTTGGCGGAACTGCGTGGGGAGGCGGCGACCCGTGCCATCGCCAAGATCCGTGCCGCTGTTGCCAGCTATCCCTATCCCGACAGTTACCGCACCTGGCCCGGCCCCAATTCGAATACTTTCACCGCCCATATCCTGCGCGAGGTA
>JBLHLO010000158.1:0-5617 GCA_047621105.1 Alphaproteobacteria bacterium | reverse complement strand
GTCAGTTACGGCGCTTTTATCGTGCCGGGCTTGATCATGTTGTCGCTGCTGACCCAGAGCATCGCCAACGCGTCGTTTGGTATCTATTTTCCGAAATTCACCGGCACCATTTATGAGCTGTTGTCGGCGCCGATTTCTTTTATGGAAATTGTGTTGGCTTATGTCGGTGCGGCGGCGACCAAGTCGATGATTCTCGGCCTGATTATTCTGGCGACCGCCGGCCTGTTTGTGCCGGTGGAGGTTGCCCATCCCTTTTGGATGGCCCTGTTCCTGGTGCTGACGGCGGTGACCTTCAGCCTGTTCGGGTTCATCATCGGCATCTGGGCCGATGGGTTCGAAAAACTGCAACTGGTGCCGCTGCTGATCGTCACGCCGCTCGCCTTTTTGGGCGGCAGTTTCTATTCCATCGATATGCTGCCGCCGTTCTGGCGCACGGTGACGCTGTTCAACCCGGTGCTCTATCTGATCAGCGGCTTCCGTTGGAGCTTCTACGGCATTGCCGATGTGTCGGTTGGCGTCAGCCTCGCCATGACCCTCTTCTTCTTGGGCCTCTGCCTGGCCATCGTCGCCTGGATATTCAAGACCGGCTACAAGCTGAAGAGCTAACGTGGGATCAGGTCTGGGATCGCTATTTGTCGTCTCCTTATTTGTCCTAAGCCCCGAATCGCGCTAATCCTAGAGCATGACCAGGGAACAGATGGAATTCGATGTGGTGATCGTCGGTGCCGGGCCTTCGGGCCTGGCCGCGGCGATCAGGTTTAAGCAATTGGCGGCGAGCGCGGGCGCCGAGCTTTCGGTCTGCGTGGTCGAGAAGGGCTCCGAAGTGGGGGCGCATCTGTTGTCGGGTGCGGTGCTCAACCCGCGTGCGCTCAGTGAATTGCTGCCCGATTGGCAAGACCGCGCAGCACCACTGGAAACCCCCGTGACGCGGGATCGTTTCCGGTTGCTGACCCGGACCATGGCGCTGCCCCTGCCGACCCCGCCGCAGATGCGCAATCATGGCCATTACGTGATCTCGCTCGGCAATCTGGCGCGCTGGCTGGCGGCCCAGGCGGAAGAGCTGGGGGTCGAGATCTATCCCGGTTTTGCTGCAGCCGAAGTGCTGTTCGACGCGGCCGGCGCGGTGGCTGGAATCGCCACCGGCGATCTTGGCCTTAATAAGGACGGCACCCCCGGCGCTAATCACCAGCCCGGCGTCGAGCTGCGCGCCCGTCAGACCCTATTCGGCGAAGGCGCGCGCGGGTCGCTCACCAAGGAATTGTTCGCCCGGTTCGATCTTGGGGGCGAATCTGATCCGCAAACTTACGGCCTTGGCATCAAGGAGTTGTGGGAGGTCGATCCCGCCAACCACCGTCCGGGTGAGGTCTTGCACACGGTCGGCTGGCCGCTCGACCACGCGACCTATGGCGGCTCGTTTCTCTATCACTTGGAAAACAACCAGGTGGCGGTCGGCTTCGTGGTGGGGCTCGATTACAAGAACCCTTATCTGTCGCCGTTTGAGGAAATGCAGCGGTTCAAGACCCATCCCGCCATCCGGCCCGTGTTCGAAGGCGGCCGCCGCATCGCTTATGGTGCGCGCGCCCTCACCGAAGGCGGTTATCAGTCGATCCCCAAGCTCAGCTTTCCGGGCGGCGTCTTGATGGGCTGTGGTGCGGGATTCATGAATGTGCCGGCCATCAAGGGCATCCATAACGCCATGAAGTCGGGCATGGTTGCCGCCGAATCGGTGTTTGATCTGCTCACGGCAGGGGCGGGAAGTGAGGCGGCGGATTTGCGCGCCCGGCTCGATCAAAGTTGGTTGATGCGCGATCTTAGTGCCGTGCGCAACATTCGCCCGGGGTTTCATCGGGGGTTATTGCCCGGTCTTGCCCATGCGGCGCTGGAGACTTATGTGTTGCGTGGGCGCAGTCCCTGGACATTGCATCATCGGCCCGACCACGAAAGCCTGATCCCGGCCAGCCAGGCGCGGGTGATCGATTATCCGAAGCCTGATGGCAAGCTCACCTTCGACCGGCTGTCTTCGGTCTTTATTTCCAACACCAATCACGAAGAAAACCAGCCGGGGCACCTGCGATTGGCCGATCCTGATCGGGCGATTGCCGTTAACCATGCCCAATATGCGGCGCCCGAAACTCGGTATTGCCCGGCGGGAGTCTATGAAATTGTTGAGGATGGGGACGCGCCCCGCTTAGTGATTAATGCCCAGAACTGCGTGCACTGTAAGACCTGTGACATTAAGGATCCGACCCAGAACATCACTTGGGTGCCCCCCGATGGCGGTGGCGGCCCCAACTATCCAAATATGTAGCTGCGGCTTTGGCCGTGTTATAGTCGGTCTACCGGCATAGGAGCTGTCCGACAAATGCAGATACCAAGTATCCATGAGATCATCCCCGCGCGTTTTGGCCGTGTGTGGGGCTGTAAGTTGGCGGCGGTGATGGTATTGGCAATTGCGGCCGCTTGTTCGGGAGCGCCCCGCGCCGAGGCGCCGGACCCCAAAGCGGCGCCTTTGGTCCAGCTCGCTGCCGCAGCCGATGTTGGCTTGCTCAGCGACGCCTCGCCCTACGGTGATTTTCTTGCTGCGCGCCATGCCGAACGCCGTAATGACTATGACCGTGCTGCCACATTGTTTGCGCGCTCGCTCGCTCACGCGCCCGATAACCCGGCGCTGATGCGCCAGACACTGCACCAGATGCTCGCTGCTGGACGCTTGAAAGACGCCGCCAAGATCGCGCGTCGTTATCTCAAGCATGAGCCGAATAGCGTGATTGCCGGATTACTATTGGCGGTTATGGATATTCAAGCCGGGCGTGCACCGGCGGCGGCAAAGCGTCTGGCGAAGATCCCGGCGCGCGGTCTTGGCGGGTATTTCGTGCCGCTGACCATGGCCTGGACCCAGATGGCGCTGTCCGATAGCGAAGCGGCACTGAAGGCGCTCGCGCCCCTTGCGAAATTGCGCGGCGGGCGTCCGTTCCATGATTATCACGCGGCATTGATCCTCGATTTTGCTGGGGACGCTGCAAAGGCGCGGGTCTATTTCGACAAACTGGGCACTGATGGCTTTGCCAGCTATGTGCGGATTGTTGAACTGGCAGGGGATTTTTACCGGCGTCAGGGCGACGTTGAAGTGGCGCGTAAAACCTATGATCAATTTCTCAAGCGCCGCCCCGGTTCGTCAGTGATCAAAGCGGCCGGCGATGCGCTTGCGGCGGGCCGACCGGCTCCGCGGCAGATCGCCAGTGCTGCCGATGGGGTGAGCGAAGCGATGTTCAACCTCGGCACTTTGCTCAGCCAGGAAAACGTGCCCGAGATTGCCATGATGCTGACCCAGATGGCGCTGAAGCTGCGGCAAGGTTTCGATATGGCCGAACTATTGCGCGGCGACATACTCGAAAGTACGGGTCGCACTCAAGATGCGATCACCGCTTATGAACGAATTTCGCGCGCATCGCCTCTGGCATGGTCCGCCCGGCTACGTTCGGCACAGCTGCTTGACCGTATCGGCAAAAGCGAGGTTGCCGTTGCGCGCTTGCGTGACATGAGCGGCGAATCACCCGATCGTTCCGATGCTATGATTGCCCTTGGCGACTTATTGCGTTTCAAGAAACGTTACTCGGAAGCTGTCGATGCCTATGATGGGGCTGTTAAGCGCATAAGCACATTGGAAGCCCGCCATTGGTCGCTTTTGTATTCGCGCGGGATCGCGTTGGAGCGGGCCAAGCGTTGGAGTCGGGCCGAAGCGGATTTTCTCAAGGCGCTTAAATTTAGGCCCGATCAGCCATTTGTACTCAATTACCTCGGTTATTCCTGGGTTGATAAGGGCCTTAACCTCAAGCGGGCGCTCGGCATGATCGATAAGGCGGTCCAACTTCGGCCCAATGATGGCTATATCAAGGACAGCCTGGGCTGGGCTCATTACCGATTGCGTGCTTTTGACCGTGCCGTGACCCATCTCGAACGCGCCGTTGAATTATCGTCCCAAGATGCCACTATCAACGATCATCTGGGTGATGCTTATTGGCAGGTCGGGCGCCGTTACGAGGCGCGCTTTCAGTGGCGCCGGGCGTTATCGCTGGGGCCTGAGCCGGGTGATGTCCCGTTGATCGAGAAAAAACTGGCCGAGGGGCTCGGCGGCACCGGGACCAAACACAAATCTTCCGGCGCTGCAACGAACCAACGCGGCGGGTGAGCGCGCAGCTGACTCTCGCCGCCCCGGCGAAGCTTAATCTGTTCCTCCATATCACTGGCCAGCGTGCTGACGGTTATCACGAACTGCAATCGTTGATTGGCTTTGTCGGCCTTGCCGATGAGATCACGGTTGCCGATATGCCGGGGGATGCGCGGGGACGTTTTCCGCTGACCCTTGACGGCCCGTTTGCGGGTGCGCCGGGTTTGGTGGCGGAGGATAACATTGTGGTGCGGGCTGCCCGTGCCCTAGCGGCATCACTGGAAGGCACACGCCGTAACGAAATCGGTGCCGCCATTCATCTTACTAAGAATATCCCGGTTGCCGCCGGTCTTGGCGGCGGCTCAGCTGATGCGGCCGCTGTGTTGCGCGCTTTGGCTGAGCTGTGGGGTGTGGACGATAGCCATCTCGCCGCGATTGCGCCGACGCTTGGTGCCGATGTGCCGGTTTGCCTGGCGGGGCAGCCCGTGCTGGTTGCCGGCATGGGTGAAGTGCTCGCGCCGGTGCCCAGATTGCCGGCGGCGGGGGTGGTTCTGGTTAATCCGGGACGGGCTGTTGCCACGCCGGCCGTGTTCGCGGGATTTGACCAAGGGCCGGTGGTGCCCATTGTTGATCGCCCCACGCCCAAGGGTCCATTCATTGATGTGCGCGCTTTGGCGGAAGCCCTCAAGGTTACCAGTAACGATCTGACTGCTGCGGCCGAGAATTTGGTGCCGGAAATCACCGAGGTGCGCGCCGTCCTCAATCAGGGGACGGGTTGCCGGCTTGTACGTATGGCGGGATCTGGGGCCACATGTTTTGGTCTTTTCGATGATGAGGATCTGGCCCGGGCCGGGGCGGGGGCAATCGCCAAAGCCCATCCCGGTTGGTGGTGTTGGGCGGGCGGCTTTGATGCTCGGATGGCCAGTTAACGTTTTGGGTTAAGGCTTCGGCGTGCCCGTGACCTTACGAATTTGATCCAGTAGCTTCTGACTGACCCGGCCATCGACGGGCAGTCCGGCCATGCCTTGGTAGAGCCGGATCGCTTCGGTCGTTTTAGTGCCGAGTTTGCCATCGGCCGTGCCGGGATCAAAATCGAGAGATTTCAATAGGCGTTGAATTTCGGCAATCCCTGCCCCGCTTAATGCTGCTTGCTGGGGGGGTGCCTTTTTCTGTGGTGCCGCCCGCCGAACGGCCGACCGTGGAGCAGGGGCGAGGACAGTGGGGAGGACACCTGCCGCCTCAAGGGCGCGAACTTTATCGGCGGCAACTGCCGATCCGGCGGTCGCCGCCTTGTTGTACCAATCGAGTGCGCGACGCTTGTTGGCGCGGTAATCGAGCCCCAATTCATAAACGAGCCCTAATTGGTAGAGCGAAGGGGCAAAATTCTTTGCTGCCGCCTTGCGGAACCAGCGTGCGGCCAGTGCGTGGCTGCGTTTGATCCCATCGCCT
>JBLHLO010000157.1:0-5631 GCA_047621105.1 Alphaproteobacteria bacterium | reverse complement strand
CCTTGCCGGTGGCAGCGATCGTTCTCGAACGGTTGCTCAGTCAAGCGCGGCCCAAAGAGTTGGTGTTTTCGGCTTTTGGCCTGCGGGAGGGTTGGCTCTACGGTAAGTTGGAGGCGGGGGAGAAGGTCCAAGATCCGTTGCTGACCGGCGCCGCCGTGATTGCGGCGCGCGAATCGCGTTTCACCATGCCGGGTGAGGAGCTTGATCAGTGGATCGCTCCCCTGTTTGCCGATGAAAATCCGCCGCGGGTACGGCTCAGGCGTGCGGCAGTGCTGCTCTGCGATATTGCTTGGCGGGATCATCCTGATTACCGGGCACGCGACAGCTTTGCCCGCGTTTTGCATCTATCGCTTAGTGCCATTACCCATGCCGAACGGGTCATTCTTGCTTATATGGTCAGTGCCAGCTATGGCGGTGGTCGCACGGGGCCGACCCGTAGCTTGGTCAAGCCACTGATTTCTGAAGATGATATTGATTATGCGATGACCGTTGGGCGAGCGCTGCGTTTCGCCCGCGGCCTTGCTGCTGGGACGGTGGAAATTCTCCGTACGACACGTCTAGAAATAGATAAGGAGAACCTCACGGTACGGCTGCCTAAGGGCATGGAGCATTTGATGAGTGACGAAATTACCCGGCGCTTCGATGCGCTTGCCCGGCGCCTTCAACGCAAGCCGAAGGTGGTGGCCTAGCTTGTCGCCGAGACCGGTGGGGTTTCGCTGTGTGCGCCTTCGGTGCCGTCGAGCCGCAGCAACTGGATGGCGTTACTATCGGCGGCGAGGGCCAGCTTGCCGTGTTTGAGGGCCAGCGCATCCGTCCCGAATAATTCGCGGCGCCAGCCGTGGAGGGCCGGCACGGGAGCCTGATCATCGGCGGCGATCAGTTCGAGGTCGGCAGTATTCGCGACCAGCTTCTGGGCGACATCTTCTTTGTCGCATTTCATTTTCAAGAGCACCTTAAGCAGATCCACCAGGGGGCCCAGGCCACGCGGCAGGGGATCACGGATGACCATCACGGGGCAGTCGGCTTCCGGTATCGCGCGGCCCCGCTTGATTGCTTCCAGGACCTCCTGTGTGGCTTGGGCGGGGAGGCCTGAGCGTCCGACCGAACGGGTGCGGGAAAGCTCCGCTTCGGTCTCGGGGGCGCGGGCGGCGATGTCGAGCAGCATGTCGTCGCGCATGGCGCGTGAACGCGGCACGTCACGCGCTTGGGCGGTGCTTTCGCGCCAGGCGGCCAGCTCTTTGAGGATCGCCAGGAAGCGCGGCTTGCCGCCGCGTACCTTGACGCGTTTCCAGGCGTCTTCAGGGGCAACCAAATAGGTGGATGGCGACATCATGGTGGCGATTTCTTCTTCCAGCCAGGCTGCACGACCGGTCCGTTCTAGTCGCGCCGCCAGTTTTTCGTAAGCCACGCGCAGATGCGTCACGTCGGCAAGGGCGTAAAGCAACTGCTTTTCCGAAAGCGGGCGGTGTGCCCAATCGGTGAAGCGCATGGATTTGTCGATGCGCGTCTTGGCAAGTTTGCTGATCAGGGTTTCATAACCGACCGATTCGCCAAACCCGCAAACCATGGCGGCGATCTGGGTATCGAATATCGGCTTGGGGATGTGGCCGCTCAAATGATGGAAGATCTCAATATCCTGACGGGCGGCGTGGAAAACCTTAAGGGAGGGGCTGTTATTGAGGAAATCGAACAGGGGCGTGAGGTCGATGCCCTCGGCTAAGGCGTCGACCACGGCCGCCTCATGGGGGCCACCCAGTTGCACCAGGCACAGTATGGGCCAGTAGGTGCGCTCGCGCATGAATTCGGTGTCGACAGTGACAAATTCAGCGCCGTCGAGGGAGGCGCAGAACTCAGTAAGGGCTTTGGTATCGGTAATGGTGATCATGGGGCGAAGCTATACACGAAAATGCTTAAAGCCACGAACCGAAAGCACTTCTGCGTGGCCCAGGGGTGAAAAAGAGAGTGGCCCAAGATAGACCAAGGTGGGTGCTCGGTGGGCGCTGGGCGGGTCTTTTCTTGACAAGGGCCCCCGAAGCATGGCTTTTGCCTTGTCGCGAAAGGGGGCACCGTCAGCCCCCTGATTGACGACGTTTTGTTTTATCCTGGCTCATCATAGAAGCCGAAAGCCCGCTGAGAGGTCCCAGAGAGCGCCTTATGCACCCCTATAGGAGCCATACTTGCGGCGAAATGCGCCCCGACCATATCGGCCAGACCGTGCGTCTGTCCGGCTGGGTCCATCGCAAGCGCGATCACGGTAATCTGCTGTTTGTCGATCTGCGCGATCATTATGGTCTTAGCCAATGCGTGGTCGACAGTTCCGACCCCGCGTTTGAGGCTCTTGACGCGACCCGCCTAGAATACGTTATTGCCGTTACCGGCAAGGTGGTGGCGCGCTCCGACGACACCATAAATACCAAAATTCCGACCGGCCATGTCGAGATCGCGGTCGAAGCGGTCGAGGTGCTAGCAACCGCCGATGCGCTGCCGCTGCAGGTCAATTCCGATACCGATTATGGTGAGGAAACGCGCCTGCGGTACCGGTTTCTTGATCTCAGGCGTGAAAAGATGCAGCGCAACATGATTTTGCGTTCCGAGGTCATCGCCTCAATCCGTCGCCGCATGACCGACGCTGGCTTTCGTGAGTTCCAAACGCCGATCCTGACGGCAAGCTCGCCCGAGGGCGCGCGCGATTATCTCGTGCCGTCGCGCACCCATCCTGGCCGCTTCTACGCCTTGCCCCAGGCACCGCAGCAGTTCAAACAGCTCCTCATGGTGGCGGGTTTCGACAAATATTTTCAGATTGCGCCTTGCTTCCGTGACGAAGACGCCCGTGCCGACCGCTCGCCCGGCGAGTTCTATCAGCTTGATGTCGAGATGTCGTTTTGCACCCAAGATGACGTATTTGCGGCGCTGGAACCCTTGCTGGCAGGGATTTTTGAGGAATTTGGCGGGGATCGGGCGGTTACCAAAGTTCCCTTCCCGCGCATTCCTTATGACGAAGCTTTGCTCAAATACGGCACCGATAAGCCGGATCTGCGCAACCCGATTGAGATTTCCGATGCCAGTGAGGTTTTTCGCGGCTCTGACTTCTCGCTCTTTGCCAAGCTGGTGGATAAGGGCGCGGTTGTACGTGCCATCCCGGCGCCGGGCGCCGCGACCCAGCCTCGAAGTTTTTTCGATAAGCTCAACGATTGGGCGCGTGCCGAGATGGGCGCGGGCGGGCTTGGCTATATTATCTTCGACGCGGGGGAGGCGAAGGGGCCGATCGCCCGGCATCTCACCCCTGAACGGCTAGAATCGCTCAAACAGAGCGCCGGTATCGGTGATGGTGATGCGGTATTCTTTGCCGCGGGCACGCCTGCTGAGGCGGCGGCCCTGGCCGGGGCCGCACGTACGCGTCTTGGGGAAGAATTGGGCTTGATTGCCCAAGATCGCTTCGACTTCTGTTGGATCGTCGATTTCCCGTTGTTCGAGAAAGATGAAGATACCGGTCAGATCATCTTCAGCCATAATCCGTTTTCCATGCCCCAGGGTGGGCTTGAGGCCCTCAATAGCGAAGATCCCCTGACCATCAAGGCGTGGCAGTACGATATTGTCTGCAATGGCGTTGAACTGTCTTCAGGGGCGATCCGGAACCATAAGCCGGAGATCATGGAAAAAGCCTTCGCTATTGCCGGCTATGGCCGCGATGTGCTCGAACAGCGTTTCGGCGGCATGCTTTCGGCCCTTCGCTTCGGGGCCCCACCGCATGGGGGTTCGGCGCCGGGCATTGATCGTATCGTCATGCTGCTCGCCGATGAGCCAAATATCCGTGAAGTTATCCTTTTCCCCATGAACCAGGCCGCCCAGGACCTGATGATGGGTGCCCCGGCGGAGATTGACCCAGCCCGGTTGCGCGACCTGCACCTCCGGCTGGCCCTGCCGGCAAAGGCCCAAAATCCCAGTGACGATGAGGCGGGCGGCGAAAGCTAACCTCCGTATTTCTCCCAGACCAATCTTGCCAGATCAGCCCTGAGCAGAGGCTACCTTGCCGCGTGCGGAGCGGCAGAGTTCTGCGATGCCTCGTGTCCTCTTAAAATTAATCTTTATTGCGATGCAAAAATCATTTCAATACAGTGGTTTGCTAGACATTATTAATCATCAATTTTAACTTTTGCCGTTCGGAGGCCCCCCATGCGGCGATATGGACCCCTAGTTTTTTCCAGCTTAGCCCTGGTTGGAATCCTCACCGGCTGCGCTTCACCGGTCATTATGATTGCAAGCCAGATGGTCGGCGGCGTCAGCTATCTGGCGACTGGCAAGAGCACAACTGACCATGCCCTGTCGGGTGCGCTCGACGAGGATTGTGCCCTACACCGCCTGATTGAAGGTGCCGCCGTATGTAAGGCAAAGCCGGTCGATCCTGCCGGCGATATCCAGACGGCAAGCCTTGCTGGTGCCCCAGTTACTCTGCCTGATGGCGCGTTTGAGAGACTGTCAGAAGAGCTGACCGAGGATCGAGAGGGTTTTGAAGATACCCACCTTGGGGTGAGGGCCGTTGTGCCGTTAAACAAACAGGCCAGCCCTGGCACAGCTCAGAAGACCGGACAGGTCTTGGATCAAGTCGCTCAAGCCGCGGATCAATCTGTGCAAGCTGTGCAAGTCAGCCGTGGTTTTGGTGCTGACATGTTCTTCGTGCCTCACCATGCCGGTGACGCCGATGATCGGGCCAAAACTAGGAACCTGGGCAGCGATGCGCCTGCAATGCCCAGCACAGGTAATGTTGGTCCCAAGAGGGATATTGCCGCTGTGCCTGACCAGGATTCTGGACTTGAGGCTATTGCAACGGTGGCCAATTCGGTCTCCCACCCTTCCGCCGTGGAGCCGGACAAGCGATTTTTCATCGTGCTCGGTAGTTTTTCGACCCGGGGTAATGCCCAGCTGGCGGCGGACCAGATGCCAGCCAGCGTCACGCCGGTGTTGACCCGTCATTCTGGTCCACAGATCGCGATGGCCGATGTCCGTGGGCGGACCTTCTATCGGATCGTATTGGGGCCTTTGGACCAACCCACCACGCTCCAGGCGCGGCGCCAATTCGTTGCGGCAGGAATTGGTAATACCTGGACGATCGCTGCTTGCGGGCGGGCGACGTCTACGGGCTGTATTGCTGGCTACTAGATCGGAAAGTCTTCAACGTAAAAGCGCCAGGCATTGCCTGGCGCTTTTTTCATTATGAGCCGGTTATTCAGCAGCGGCGTTGTTCAGGGAGATCGATGCTTTCTTACGCTTGTTGACGTACATCGCCATGTCAGCGCGGGCAATCAAATTGGCTTCGTCGTCGTTGGGGCCGAAGGGTTCGACGCCAAAGGATGCACTGACATGAATATCGCTGCCGTGATAGGTGACGATTGTGCGGTTAACCGCACGGCTCAGCATTTGGGAGCGTTTTAGGCCGTCGCGCCAATTTGACTGCATCATCAGTACGGCGAATTCGTCGCCACCCAAACGGGCAACGAGGTCGGTCTCGCGGACTTCGGCCACCACTATTTTGGCAAGTTGCTTGAGGACATAATTGCCTACGTGATGGCCGAAGGTATCGTTGATCATCTTAAAATTATCGAGGTCGCAGAACACGAGAACGCCGTCGTCACC
>JBLHLO010000156.1:0-5643 GCA_047621105.1 Alphaproteobacteria bacterium | reverse complement strand
ATAATTTATCAAGGGCCGCCAAAACCGCTTTGAGCCGGGCCGGGCTTTCGGGATGGCCAGACCCAGGATCATGACCGAGGCAGGCAGGGTGGGTCAGGATCAGCGTCGTCATATTGGCTTTAATGGCAGATTCCAAGCGGTTTGGCATCGGGAGCACCCCCCGCCAGGCCACGATTTCGCCGTGATTCAATGGGATAAATGGCTCATTAGCAACCGTATTGGGAGCCGCTAAGAGGACAATAGTGGTTCACGGGAGGTCCAATGCCGTGAAACGCCCGGCCCATAGGCCTTTCATACCGATTGACAGGGGGCAAATAGTCCCGCAAAAACGCTAAAAAAAGCCGTGTCGGCGACGGAAGTTGCCGCACGGATTCGTGTAATAAGGGCGGATAATGCGTCCAGCACGAAATAACAAACGGGCGGGCACAATTGCCCTTTTGAGGGAGTAATGGTCTGGTGAGCAAAAACAAAATTATTGTATCTACTGCTTTAGCCACAGTGATCGGTTTAATCCTTTATGTAGGATTCACCTGGGCCCCCTCACCTGTCACAAGCGCACTAGCGCAAGACAGTAGCAGTGACGCAAAAAAGAAAGCATCAGGCGACGCCGCCAAAAAGAACGATGCAAAAAGCAGCAAGAAAAAAAAGCGCAGCCGTCGCAATACTTTTGTGCAAGTGGACGAGGTCCGTACCGCACCCATGGTCCAAACCATACCTTTGGTTGGCCGCCTGATCGCAGTTCGTTCCGGGATGGTTGCCGCGCGCCTTGATGCACCGGTTGCCCAAATGCGCGTTGACGTCGGCGATCATGTCAAAAAGGGCGATGTGCTGGCTCTGCTCGCCAATGATCGTTTCCGGTGGGACCGCGAACAGAAGGTCGCCGAACTGGCCGGTGCCAAGGCCGCTGTAGAAACCGCCAAGGCACGCCTCGCGCTCGCGCAACAAGAATTAAAACGTTATGCGGATCTTAAAAATTCCGCGGCCTTCCCCAAGGCGCGTTTCCAAGACAAGAAGCTTGAAGTCAACCGGCTTCGCAATGAAATTAACGAGTCCAAGGCCAAGGCGGCGAAAAGCCACGCCAGTTTGAAGATGGCTGAAACGGAATTGTCATATACTAAAATAATTGCCCCTTACGACGGCACTATCACCCGCCGCCAATCGGAAATGGGCGCCTTCATCAAGGAAGGCCAAGCCATGTTCACCATGATGTCCGATGGTAACCTGGAAATCGAAGTGGACGTGCCTGCCCATCGCGTGGCCGGGCTAAAACCCGGCATGGTCTGTGTCTTTACACTGAGCAATGACAAAGGAAAGTTCGAGGCCGTCATCCGCGCCATCGTGCCGGAGGAAGATCTGCGCACCCGCACCCGCACGGTGCGCTTTACCCCACGCTTTAAGACGCCTCCCAGCAGCATGGCCGCCAACCAATCAGTGACGGTGGCCTTGCCTGTCGGCAAGGGCCGTAGCGTTCTATCGGTGCACAAGGATGCGCTGGTTTCTTCCCGTGGCCAACCGACGGTTTACGTCGTTGAAGATGGCCGCGCCCGTGCCCAGGCAGTGAAGTTGGGTGAAGCGGTCGGTGTGCGTTTCGAAGTCCTGGAGGGGCTCAAGGAGGGCGATAAGGTCGTCACCCGCGGCAATGAACGGCTGCGTGACGGGCGCCGGGTGAAAATCAGCAAGGTCGCCACGCAATGAATAAACTCATTGAAATTTCCCTGAAACGTCCCATCGCGGTGATGGCCGGGGTTTTGATGATCATCGCCTTTGGCCTGGTCGCCCTGCAAACGATCCCCATCCAGCTTACCCCTGACGTGCGCCGCCCGGTGATCGATATTCGCACCCGTTGGACCGGTGCCGCCCCGGTCGAAGTTGAACGTGAAATCACCAATCGGTTGGAACAGGAGTTGGGCGGCCTTGAAGGCACCGTCGAACTCTCCAGCCGGTCACGCTTTGGTGATTCACGCGTGCGCATTGAGTTTGAGATCGGGTTCAACGTCGACAAGGCGATGCTGCTGATCAATAACCGCCTGTCGGGCCTAGACGGGCTACCGGATGAAGCCGATGAGCCGCGCATCCTGACCCGCGGTTCCGAAGATATTCCCGTCGCTTATTTCGTGCTACGCCGCACGGGTGACAACAAACGCGATCTCGAAACTTATGGCGACCTGATCGAGGACACGATCCTTGAACGGATCGAACGGGTGTCCGGGGTGGCCGGGGCCGATTTCCGGGGTGGCTCAAAACGCGAGCTCAGGATTGTCGTCAATCCCGAGCGCATGGCCGCCTACAAACTAACAATTCCCGATGTCTTGCGCACATTGCGCGATTCCAGCACCTCGATCTCCGCCGGCACGGTTGATGAAGGCAAACGCAGCTATATCGTCCGCACCGAAGGTGAAATCACCACGGTTAATCAGGCCAAGGCGGTCGTCCTGCGGCGTGAAGCCGATGCCGCGTCGGGCCGCGTCAGCCGTGTGACCGTCGGCGATATCGCCGATGTCGTGTTCGGCTACAAGGAACCGAACAGTACCCGCCGCTATCTTGGCGAGGATGCCATCACCATGGATGCCGTGCGCGAAGCGGGCGCCAATGTGATCGAAACCATGCGCGGTATCCGGCACGCCGTGAAGGAACTCAACGAAAACGTCCTAAAGCCGGAAAAATTGGAAATCATCCAGGTTTATGACGAAACGGTCTATATCAACGCCGCTATCGACCTCGTGACCCAGAATATCTGGTTCGGCGGCAGTTTGGCAGCGATGGTTCTGTTGATTTTCCTGCGTTCCTGGCGGCCAACCCTGGTGGTGACCCTGTCGATTCCGGTGTCGGTGATCGGCGCCTTCGTTGCGATGGCACTTCTGGGTCGATCGCTCAATGTGATTTCATTGGCCGGCATCGCCTTTGCCGTCGGCATGGTGGTGGATGCCGCCATTGTGGTGCTGGAAAATATTTACCGTTACCGGGAACAGGGCAAGTCACCCATGGTGGCAGCCATGAAAGGCGCCAAGGAGGTCTGGCCGGCGGTCTTCGCCTCCGCTCTCACCACGGTGGTTGTTTTCGTGCCGGTGCTGATGCTCCAACTTCAGGTGGGACAATTGTTCAGAGATATCGCCGTGGCCCTGTCGGTTTCCGTGGTGCTGTCGCTGATCGTCTCGGTCACGGTGATCCCATCCCTGTCCAAGGCCCTTTTGAAAAATGTCCCGGCCAAGGGTGAGCAGCCTTTCCGGATTCCCGGCCTTGATCATTTTGGCGCTGCGTTCGCCGGGTTGATCATGCGTTTGACGCGGCTCGTGATCCATTCCAAGACCGCCGCCATCGGCGTGATTATTGGTATCGTCGGCGGTGCCGCTTTGTTTACGGCCATCGCCCTGCCGCCGCTTGATTTCCTGCCCGATGGCAACCGCAACCAAGTCTGGGGCCGTATCACGCCACCACCGGGCTACAACCTGGAAACCATGATGCGCTCCGCCCAATCAATCGAGGCGGCGGTGCGCCCCCATTGGTCCAGTGTCTCTGGCGTGGAGGATGACCCCAACAGGCCGCCCAAGATGGACCATTTCTATTTTGTCGCCCGCAAAGATCAGATCTTTATCGGGGGAAGCGCCATCAACCCGAAAAGGGCGGCAGAATTGGAGGACCTGATCGAAAAGCCGGTGCTTGAGGAACCCGGCACCCGCGGTTCGGTCGAGCAATCGTCGATCTTCTCACGCGGGATAGGTGGATCACGATCCATCAAGATCGATATTTCCGGCCCCAATCTTCAAGACAATCTTGATGTCGCGCGCCGCGCCGACGATCTTCTACGTGAGGTGACCCCGCGCAGAGAAGGCCACCGCGTCAACGTACGCCCAGGACTTGAACTGGGGGCACCGGAAGTGCGGGTCACCCCAGACCAGTTGCGCTTGGCCGATGCTGGGCTTTCGGCCCGTGATCTCGCGCTGACCATTGATGCTTTCAACGATGGTCTGCGCATTGCCGAAATCACCGTTGGTGACCGGCGCATTGACCTGACGCTCCGGGGACCGGAAAAAATGGTCAAATCCACCCAAGGCATCAACAATCTGCCGGTGGTAACCCGTGATGGGCGTATCGTGCCGGCTTCATCACTTGCTAAAATAGAGGTCACCGCAGGACCGACCCAGGTTTGGCACTTGGATCGCACCCGCTACGTCGAAGTGCGCATCCGACCGTCAAAGCTGATTCCCCTGGAAACGACGATCAATAAAATTCAGACTGAGGTGATCGACGTACTGCGCAAGGAAGGACTCCCCCCTGGCGTTAAGGTGCGCCAATCAGGTGCCGCCGATGAATTGACCAAGACTTGGGAACACCTCAAGTTCGACATGGTGGTTGCCTTGCTCGTGGTATTCCTGGTCATGGCGGTGATCCTGGAAAGCTTCCTCTACCCATTAGTGATTATGTTGTCGGTGCCGCTGGCGGCGGCCGGCGGCATGATGGGGCTATGGATTCTGAACACCCTGGTGTTGCCCGAAACCGATCGACAATCGCTCGATATGCTCACCCTTCTCGGCTTCATCATCCTGATCGGCACCGTGGTCAACAATGCCATCCTGCTGGTGACTTATACCCTCACCAATGTCCGCGACCATTCTATGTCGCCGGAACAGGCCATTCTCGATTCCACCCAAACCCGTATCCGGCCGATTTTCATGTCTACCTTGACCACGGTCTGCGGCATGCTGCCACTGGTCTTGGCGCCAGGGGCGGGTTCGGAACTTTACCGTGGGCTTGGCGCCGTGGTCGTCGGGGGCTTGTCGCTCTCGGCAGTGCTGACGCTCCTAATCATCCCGCCGCTCCTGTCGCTTTTGACATGGAAACTTCGGGGTGAAATGGGCCGCACCGAAGCAATCAGCCGCGAACACGAAACCATCCCCGCCGAATAAACGGCGAATCCGACGATACGAAGGGGTCCGCTTGCGGGCCCCTTCTTCGTTCCGGCCCACGCCCTTTATTTGCATGCGCCGCGCTTTACATTAAACTTCCCCCATGCCGATCAGCAGCGCCAATGGAGTAGATATCTGGTACGAAGTGTCGGGCGATGGCCCGGCCCTGGTGCTGGTCCACGCCAATCCCTTCGATCATGATCTGTGGCTTTACCAGCGGGCACATTTATCCACCTGGTTCCGCGTGTTGGCGGTCGATATCCGCTCCTACGGCCGTTCTGGCAAGATCGAAACGCCATTCACCATAGAAGATATGGTCAATGATGTTCGCGGCGTGATGTTGGATGAAAAGGCCGAGAGTGCGATCATCATGGGGATCAGCGTCGGCTCGCGCATTGTTATGAAATGGGCCATCGATCACCCGCATGAAATCAACGCGGTGATCGCCGTCGGATCAGGGTCGGAACCGCGTGGCACCAATTTCGACCGGCGCATTACCGGCTATGAAAGCGATGATCTGCCCGCTTACCACGCCCAACACCTGCGCGAACTGGTCGCTCCCAGCTTTCCAGAGACGAAACTGGGCGGCTATCTGCTCAACATTTTTTCCGATCGCGACCCCACCCTATCGGGCAAGGCCATCGCCCAGGGGTTCCGTGCGCTCGCGGTCAGTGACGTCACAGAAGACTGCAAGACATTGGATAAACCGGTCCTGGTCATCAATGGCGAATTCGACAAC
>JBLHLO010000155.1:0-5667 GCA_047621105.1 Alphaproteobacteria bacterium | reverse complement strand
AACCTCTTCCAGGGTGGGGCGGGTGATCAACCCGCGTTCGGCGCGGTGATGACGCGGTCCCACGACCTCGTAGTATGAATTGAACAGGTAGTTGAAGGTGCTGTCGAAGCAGCTGTAGTCCGGCAGTTCGGCGCACAGGACGAAAGTTTCAAAGAACCATGTGGTGTGACCAAGATGCTATTTGGTTGGGCTCACGTCGGGCATCGACTGAACCTGCTGATCTTCGGGAGACAGGCGCGCCGCAAGTCTTGCGCTCTCGTCACCGACTCCACGATAGCGGCTAGCGTAGGCGCTGCCGGAATTGGGCAGATAGGCTTGTGAGACAGTAGCCGTCATGCCGTTTCCCTTTTTTCCGCTATCGCAAGCCTGCACGCAAGACGACGGGCCCTGCGCGAGCCTACCTGCAACTGTTAATCCAGCCTAAAGATTGCTAATTTGTTCCGCAAGGGGCGGTCCGAAGTTTTTTTTATGAGACAGCCATTGGACGTCGACACATCATGTGTCCGCCATTTTACATAGTTCGGATGACTGGCAGGCCAATGTCGCCTCCTGGCTATTAGCAGGCAATTTTTAAATTGAGATGCGGCCCGTTTCGGTCGACTGACAAAAAAGGGCGCCCAGCCGATAGCAGCGGGGCGCCCCATTCTTTTGCCCTTGGAACAAGGGCTTTGAACGTCGTTATTTCAGGACGTTCTTATACTTGGTGTAAAACACGGAAAGGTCATTGATGAGCTTTTGAGTATCCGCCTGGTTCAAAGGATCGACGGGACGCTTGGTCTTCTTATGCCAGGCCTGAATCTCCGGCCCCGTGAGGGTGGCATAAAGCGCATCGGCAAGAATCTTCTGCACATTTGCAGGCACACCCGGTGTGGTGCCGACGACCCGTTCGATGGTCAGAAGCTCAAGCTCCTTTTGACCGATCGAGGCGGCGGTGGGCACGCCCGGGAACGGGCTCTTTGGTTCGAACGACAGCACGGCCTTGAGATCACCGCCCTTCATCCATTTGGCCAGCGACAGCGTGTTGAACAGGGACAGATGGGTGTCGCCACGCACGATCGACAGCGAGATCTTGGCAGAACCCTTGTAGCCCGGCAGGAACTTGATCTTCATACCCATGGCCGAGGCCATGATCTTGCCGGCGACATAGGCGCCCGAGCTCGGGCTGGTCACCGCATATTTGAGGTCCTTGGCATTTTTCAACGCTTCAAGGGTTTGGTACTTGCCCTTGGTTGCAATCGATAGCGCGTATTTAGATTGCGCGAAGCGGCCCAGCCATATGAACTTATCGATGTCGTAGGAAGTTTTCTTACCGAGGATTTTATCAAGCAACATGCCCGGCATATTGAAAACGGAGATCGTATAGCCATCCGGCTTGCCGCGGTACAGTGTGGCCAGCGCCTTCTTGCCACCGGCGCCGGCGATATTTTTGGGGACGACGTTGACCTTGTTCGGCAGGTACTTGGACATCACCGGTGCAATCGCGCGCACGTATCGGTCAAAGCCGCCGCCGGGGCCATAGGGGATGACAAAGGTAATATCTTTTTCGGGGAAAGCGGCTTGGGCCGTGCCCGGTGCCGCCAAGGCGGCGACGGCCAGGGCGGCCACGCCGATGCCGTAGATTTTAATCATGTCTGTAACTCCCTAAATTATTCATAAGGTGAGCGATTTTTTTCGCTTCGTATGGGTTCAAATACAGGCGTTTCATTCCTCAAACCGGGTCTTGGATGGGTAGAAACCTAAGGGTTCTGGCCCTTACAGTAAAGGCCAGGAAATCTGGCTGACGCCGGGACTTTCAAAGTAGCGGCCGGTTTCGAGGTCGTAGCGCCCTTGATTGAAACCGCCCGGTTTGGCTGAGCGCAGGATCACCGCTACAGAGCCCTCAGCCCCCGCTTCCTCGGCATGGACGGCATAAGGGGCGACGATGTCCATGGCCCCTGGGGTCACCGGGCTGCGGCTTGCCTCCCGGATTTGTGCAAAGTCGGGACGCGATCGGTCATCAGTGCGTTCGTAATTGATGATTTCCTCGCTGCCGGTCAGCAAGCCGTAGAGAACCCAGATATGCGCGTGGTCATGAATGCGGGTTTTTCGCCCGGGGTCCTTGATCAACCCATTGAGCACGAAGCCGTAATCGGGGTCTTCATAGAACAAGAGGTTTTCGTGGTTCGACGTTGGCCACTCGCTGGCGCTGGCGCAAAGTTCAGCATCCGCCAGCAGCGTTGTCATCGGTTCGCGTGCCTTGGGCCAGACATTGGCCGGGTCGGGCTCGGTGGCATAAAGGGCCCGCATTTCATCTACAAAACGGGCGACAGCGGCTATGGCCATGATGCATCTCCTTATTCAGGCGGGTTGCATGCGGGGTTCAACTAAGAAAATTATCCATGAGCCATAGCACGACAACGCCGCGGTAAAGCTCATACTTCAACAATCCTTCGAACAGCAGCCAGATGAAGGCGAGCGTAAACCCACCGCCGTAAAGGGCGTTACGCAAAGTCTTCTTGCCCCAGAGCCACATCCACAGGAACACGAATACCGGCCCGGCAATGAGAAAGCCGAGCAGCCAGATCATCGCGACACACATTGCCATGGCGGCGAAGCAGGCAATCTCGCGTCCCGCACGGCGATCTTCACTGGGCGCTTCTGAAAGCGACGAACCGAAGACGAGGCTCAGCACGCGGGAGATACGCGTCTCGGTCAGGCTCAAGATATCGAGGGCCGACAAAATGACGCCGGCCCAACCGACGATCAGCGGAAAGATGCGAAGCTTGCCCTGGAATTCATAGGTTTCATGGAGGAAGAAGATCAGGAAAGCCATCACCCCAAAGGCGAAGTAAAGCGAATCGTGCTTTTCCGTCGCCACCATGGGGCGTAGCGCATAAAGCGCCGCCGCCCAGCCGAATGCCGCCGGGATTGCCATCATCGTCTGGTGCAGGTTCTGCGTATAGAGAACAACGAAGGCGCCAACCGCCAGAACGAAGATAGCCGCCCCGGTCTTGGTGGGGCCGGTCAGCGTTGCACCGTTCATGATGCGCCTCCCGGTGCGCTATCGCCGCGCTTCCTGTTCAAGAATGTTCTGAGGGATGGGATCAGCAGTGTGGCAATGCACATGGTGATCAGGATGAGTGACACCGTACGGGTGATGAAGATCAGCCAGCTGTCGTCGGAAATGCCCATCGCCTGGAAGAAGCTGCGCTCGGTGATTTCGCCGAGCACCAGGGCAATGGTGAACGTAATGCGTGGATAATCGAATCGGATCATCAAATAGCCGATCACGGCAAACACCATGGCGACGATCACATCGCCGAATTCACCCTGCAAGGCGTAAGCCCCGACCAGGGCGATGACGGTCACCGTCGGTGCCAGGATATGGGCATCGACCAGGGTGAGATAGGCCATTGGTTTCGCCAGCGCCAGGACGATCAGGGTGGCGATCACGCAGGCAATCGTCAGCGACAATACTAAGGTGAAGACCACGTCTTCGTGTTCAAACAAAAGGCGCGGGCCGGGTTCGATGCCGTGCAGCACCATGGCGCCCAAGAACACCGCGGTTTCGGCGCTGCCGGGAATACCGAAAGCGAGGGTCGGAATCAGCGAGCCGCCGTCCTTGGCATTATTGGCCGATTCCGGCGCGATGACGCCGCGGATGTTCCCCTTGCCGTAGGGAACGTCTGGATTGGGATCACGTTGGACCTGGGTCGAATAACTGAGGAATGCCGCGACCGTACCGCCGACGCCGGGAACCGCACCGATAAAGGTGCCGATAGCGGACCCGACCAGCATGGTCGACCAATTGTGAAACACGGATTTGATGCCGTCACTGACGCGCTGAATTTTGACCTGCAGCGCATCCTTGGAGATCGACCCGCCCTTCACCGCCAGATCGATCATTTGTGAAATGGCAAACAGGCCGATCAGCGCCGGCACCAGTTTGATGCCATCCCACAGCGCTTCAACCTCATAAGTGTAGCGGACGATGCCCGATACATAATCGAAGCCGACAAAGCCGCAGATGAAGCCAAAGATGGCGGCAATCAAACCTTGGAGGAGGCGCGTGCCGGTTGACACCGCGATTGCGCATAGTCCGAACAGGGCCAGCAGGAAAAACTCCGGCGGCGAAAACAGCAACACGATTTGTTTGGCGATGGGGATCACCACCAACAATGTAAACACCCCCAGCAACCCGCCGAGCGCCGAAGCGGTCGCCGCCGCACCGATGGCTTCACCTGCGCGCCCTTGGGTGGCCAGTGGAAAGCCGTCGAAGGTGGTGGCGGCATTGGGGGCGATGCCCGGCGTATTCAAGAGAATTGCCGACACGGAACCGCCGGTCGATGTGGCGGCCATGGAGCCGCCCATCAGCATGATCGCGTCGGCCTTATCCATGCCATAGGTCAGCGGGATGAGCAGCGCCAGCGCCGTGGTGCCACCAAGGCCGGGAATCGCGCCGAATAACAGGCCGATGCAGGTCCCGGCGACCAGGTACAGCATGGATTGAAATTGCAGAAAGTGCAGCGCCGCCGTTCCTAACGGCTGCATCATCGCCCCGATTGCATCAAGCATGTGCTCTCCATCCGAGTGTCGGACGTTGCCCCCAAGTTTCCCTCACACAGGGGAAACCTATTTTTGGGTCGCAGGGGGCATAGGGTGCCTGCCGCGACCGCCTGCACTCTAGCCGAAATGCCCTACCGCTCAAGCCCCTAATACGGGCTATTCCGCTCAGGACCGCGCTTTGAGTCAATTGACGGGCCTCGGCCTTGGGTGTAGCAAAGTTGGTAATAATAAAGACGCTTTTCAGGGGGGACGTCGTCTTTTTTCCCCAAGATTACAAACTCGTGCAGGCGGGGCGTCCTGCCCTGCCGCCGCGTTCGCCGCTGTTGTCCCACGTCCGTCCCATGTCCGTCATTGCATATTTTATCAGGAGAGCCACTCCATGAAGAAAGCTCAAAAATTACCGGTCAAAAGCAAATCCGACGCCGGCCCCTCTGTTGATAAGCCGGTTAATCTCAAGGGGCATAACCGGCCCGAATATGCCTCCGACGCTATGGCCGATACCTTGCGCGCGATCGGCTTTAAATATGCCTTCGTTAACCCCGGCTCATCCTATCGGGGGCTGCATGATTCGATGGTCAATTACCTCGGCAATCATGATCCCCAGGCGGTGCTTTGCGCCCATGAAGATGTGTGTGTGCATGCCGCCCAGGCCTATGCCAAGGCCTCCGGCTGCCCGTCGCTGGCGATCTTGCATGATCTGGTTGGCCTGATGCACGGGTCCATGGCGATCTACAATGCCTTTGCTGATCAGCAGCCGGTGGTGGTGCTGGGCGGGTCGGGCCCGGCGGATCCTAAGCTCAGGCGCGGTATCGATTACGAACATTCCGCCAATACCCAGGGGGAGATCGTGCGCCAATGGGTGAAATGGGATGACGAGGCGACCACTGCCGAAGGCGTCTGTGATTCCATTGCCCGTGCCTACAAGATCGCCAATACGGGTCCCAAGGGGCCGGTCTATGTCTCGATGGATGCCGGTATCCAGGAAAGCAAGATCACCAGCCCGATCGAGATCCCCGATATGTCCGCGCCCGGCAACCTGCCGCCGCCGGGCCCGGCCGGTAATCCCGATGCCATCGATGCGGCGGCCGATTTTCTGGTCAAGGCGAAGAGCCCGGTCATTAC
>JBLHLO010000154.1:0-5744 GCA_047621105.1 Alphaproteobacteria bacterium | reverse complement strand
CGGCCGAAATCGATGGGCGGCAACGGGTCGATGATACATTCACCAACCGCAATGTCGGGCTTAATCTTCTGAGCCGTCTTGAGATCAATCTGGATTAGTTCGTCTTCGACCTCATCCACGACTTCGGTAAACCGAGCCAGTGAAATTTCGCCTGTGGTGCGGTTGATAGACGCACGAATGTCATGCTCATGGCCGTATTTAGAACGACCCGCTTTCTGGATCGCCTCTTCCATGGCGATCAGAACTTCGTCACGATCAATCGATTTTTCACGGGCGACGGCATCGGCAACCTGGATCAATTCCGGTCGGGCGAGGCCAGTGGTTTCAGCCGCCGTGGGAGTGCGAGTTCTTTCTGCCATCATTGTCTCACTTGTGTCGTCTTACTTGTGACTGCCTTGCGGCACTTTAAATCTTGTTCTTGCGTTGCGTGCGGCGCGGGAATGCTCGGCTTATGCCTTCTGTCGCGTAGGCGACGACGCCGCAATTAATTCATCGGTCAATACCAACTGTGCCTTTGCTATGGCGCCAAATGGAACCACCGCCTCACCCGTTTCAGTGCTGACCGAAACGTTATCGTCGGCGATGCCCAAAAGGCGGCCTCGAAAACGGCGCCGCCCCAATACCGGCTCACGTGTTTCCATGCGCACTTCAAACCCGGCGTAGCGCTCAAAATCCTTGGGCCGAGTCAAGGGACGGTCGATTCCGGGCGAAGATACTTCAAGCGAATACGCACTGGTAATCGGATCTTCGACATCAAGCAACAGCGACACCGTATGACTAATCGCCGTGCAGTCCTCAACAGCCATCAACCCATCACTGGCGCGTTCCGCCATAATTTGTAAAATTGGGCGATCCCCACCTGAAAGACTGACGCGCACCAATTCGTATCCCATGTCCTTTAAGGGCGCCTCAATCAGGCGAGCGACCTTGTCCTGAATCTGGATCATTTCACGTATCCCAACGGTCCGTTATCCAACGGCCCCTATACCACCAGCTCATGCAGCGCCGGTTCAAGCCCCCAACATGAGGCCCGAAGGATCCATCCCGGACCAAGAGACGCCACCAATAAAAAAGCGGGCCGGTGGCCCACTCCGCAGCGTCTGTTATTGTTGAGGGACCTCATTATACCCGAAGACAGCGGCAAATATATGGATTTTCTGCCGTTCTACAAGCGTTTTAGCGGCTGGGGGTAGGTTTGAGCATTTTAACCCCGGCGCCTGAAAGCAAGGAAAACCGGGCGAATGCCGCGCTCACGCGCCTTTTCTTCATAGCGCGTGGGGGGCTGATCGCGGGGCCGATCGCACCAATCGGGGGCCCGTTCGGCGATCCAATCGAACCCGGGGTGGGCAAGCCCCGCCGAAAGCGCCCAGCGGATCATGCCCGGATCATCACTTGCTACGTGCAATAACGCCCCTGGGGCCATAACCCGGGCCAGGGCATCCAGTGTCTGGCCAGAGATAAAACGCCGCTTGGCGTGGCGCGCCTTGGGCCAGGGATCGGGAAAGAGCACGAAGACACGGGCGAGGGAAGCCTCTTTGAAGGCATCGATCAGAATATGGGCGTCATCGGTAAACAGACGCACATTCGTAAGCTGAGAGACCGCTATCCCCTTCAATGCGGCAGCAACACCGTTGATAAAGGGCTCACAACCGATCAGACCAATTTCAGGGTGCGCCTCGGCCTGGGCGCAAAAATGTTCGCCGCCCCCGAAACCCACTTCCAACCAGACTTCATGCGGCGCGGAAGCCATTGTGGTGAACAACGACCGCGGATCAAGCCCCCCTGGCGCCGTATCCATGAGGTCGACACGCAAGCGCGGGAGTAATTCCACCAATAATTTTTGCCGCTGCTTACGGAGGGGCCGTCCCTTGCGCCGCCCATAGAGCACACGCTGGCGCGCACCGCGTGCCGGACGCGGGTCACCATCAAAGCCGTTCATCGGCTAAAATCCGTCTTCGGGCTCTACAGGCTCACGTAAGCGCCGATTTGAGGGCCTCGACAAGATCCGTGCGCTCCCAAGAAAAGCCACCATCCGCATCGGGCTCACGCCCAAAATGGCCGTAAGCTGAGGTGCGCGCATAGATCGGCCTGTCGAGGCTGAGATGATTACGGAGGCCGCGTGGGCTGAGGTCCATAACTTCCTGCAACGCACCTGACAGTTTTTCATCACTCACCTTGCCGCTGCCCGCAGTATTCACGTAAACCGACAATGGCTTAGCCACTCCAATGGCATAGGCAATCTGGATCAAACAAGAATCTGCGAGATCGGCAGCGACCACATTCTTGGCAAGATAGCGCGCGGCATAGGCCGCCGAGCGGTCAACTTTGCTGGGATCCTTGCCGGAAAAAGCCCCGCCGCCATGCGGCGCCGCCCCACCATAGGTATCGACGATGATCTTGCGTCCAGTTAAGCCGCAGTCAGAATCGGGGCCGCCGATGACAAAACGTCCGGTGGGATTAACGTAAAACTCATCTTCGGGGCACATCCAGCCCTTGGGCAGCACGTTTTCCACATGCGGACGCACAATCTCACGTATTTCATCCTGTTCAAGATCTTCGCCATGCTGAGTGGAGACCACGACTGACGTCGCGCGCACCGGCTTGCCGTCCTTATAGAGCAGCGTAACCTGGCTCTTGGAATCGGGTTCAAGACCAGGTTCAGCCCCGGAATGGCGCGCTTCGGCAAGGGACTGCAGGATAGCGTGGGAATAATGGATCGCTGCCGGCATCAACACATCGGTTTCACGACACGCATAACCAAACATAATACCCTGATCACCCGCACCTTCATCTTTATTGCCGGCCGCATCGACCCCCATAGCAATATCCGCAGACTGCGCATGGATGATGACTTCCACTTCAGCTGTCTTCCAGTGAAAGCCTTCTTGCTCGTACCCAATATCCTTGATGCAGGAACGGGCAATCTGCTCGAGATCATCTTTTGTAATGCTCTCGGGCCCGCGTATTTCACCGGCCATAACGACGCGGTTTGTCGTGCAAAGCGTTTCAGCACCGCACCGCGATTGTGGATCGAGCGTCATATACGCATCAACAACCGCATCTGAAATCCGGTCGGAAACCTTATCGGGATGGCCTTCTGAAACCGATTCGCTCGTAAATAGATAATCGCCTTTGGGCACAGTGGGCCTCCGTGAAAATTGTGACAAACGGGGTGCACGCGGGGATGCGGGTCGCAAAACTAAACCGCGCTCTTGGGCGGTTTTGTTGCAATGATAACGGTTCCCGTCAAGCCTTTTCAGGGATTTGATGAGCCACGCCGGGGCCAACATCTCTATATTGATCTATATTAATCGGGATTGGGCAGGCTACCCAGGCGAGCTTATTGTTCCTTGCCCATAGAGCGCAAGAGGTCGAGCACCTTGCGGCGCTTCTTACGATCGTTGATCCGGTAATAAGCCTTTACCAACTCCATGGTTTCACGGTTGCTCATCGGACCGGCGTCATAATTTGCGGCCGCCGATTCCTCTAGGCCTGGCTGACGGCGCACCATACCCGTGAGGGCGGCAGGCATATCTTCGTAAAAAAAGCTGATTGGGACATCGAGAACCTTAGACAGGCTGTAAAGGCGGCTCGCGCCGACCCGGTTGACCCCCCGTTCATATTTCTGCACTTGCTGGAAGGTCAGCCCAAGGGCATCACCCAGCTTTTCCTGGGACATGCCTAAAAGCGTGCGGCGCAGGCGCACGCGAGCGCCGACATGCGCATCGATCGGATTAGGGCCACCCTTGGTGGCACGGGGTTTGCGCCGGGGGAGGCTTGCTACGGTTGGTTTTGCCACGCACTTCTTTCTTGATTCTATTGCCGGGTTCCCAGCCCCATTTTCATGTGTGGGGAGCGGCCAATTACATAGTATTGGTAGGGTTAATCATAATCACGTATGCAATCAATAACAACCCTCAAGCGCCGCCCGGACGTTCCTGCCCACGCCGAAACGACGCAAAACCAAACACCAGGAGCAGCACCGCCAATACCAGGATGGGCCAATTACCCATGCGTCCATAAAACGTTGGGGCTAACAATGGTGCGGGCACGGGCACATCAATCACACCACGCTTGCCAAGCCCGAGGCGCCGGACCTCGCGACCATAAGGGTCAATGACCGCCGAGATCCCGGTATTGGCGGCACGGATCAGAGGCAAGCCTTCTTCAACCGCCCGCAGACGCGCCGCCACCAAATGCTGATAAGGTCCGGTGGATATACCAAACCAAGCATCGTTGGTGAGGTTAAGCAGCACATTGGGTCTGGGCCCCGCCGCAGCTATAACTTGGCCCGGGAAAATCACTTCATAGCAAACCAATGGGCTTACGCGCCCAAGCCCCGGGAGGGTGAGCGTTCGCACCCCAGGGCCAGCCGAAAAATCGACGCGCCCTTCGGTAAGCTTGGGCAATGGATTGAAGCGAGCAAGCGGAACATATTCCCCAAATGGGACCAAGTGGTGCTTGTCGTAACGGGCGAGAAGCGTTCCTTGACCGTCAATCGCCAGCACCGAATTCCATAAACCAGGCTGATCATTCTGCGGTGTGCGACGCTGACCACCCTCGAGCGTGCGACGCACGACCCCGGTTATAAGAATGCCCCCCGGCGGCACTGCCTGCGCCAGCGCACGGAGATAGGCCGCACTTCCTTTGTAGACCACCGGCACGGCCGTTTCCGGCCAGATCACCGCCACCGGCACACGGGCCTGTGGACCGTGTGCCGATGATGCACCCCGCGAAAGGGTGACATAATCCATAAAATGTTGACGCGCGAGATTGGGGCGCCATTTGATCTTTTGATCAATCGCCGCCTGCACGATACGTATGGAAGGGGCTCCCAGATCTACAATGCCCAACGGCGGTGCGCCCTGAAGACGCAGCACTCCGCCGCCCCAAACCACCGCCAAGAGCACCACTGCCGCCGTCGGCAAACGCCAACGTCCGCGCCCAGCATCGGCACCGGCAACCATCACCATGCCCGCGCCGATGAAGACCACTACCACCGATAGGCCGAACACACCCAGGAACGCAGCCCCTTGAGCCAAGACCGGCCAGGCGGCGAAAATTGATCCCATGGGGTTCCACGGAAACCCGGTCAGCAAAAACCCCCGGAGAATTTCCGCGAGCCCCCAGGCCACCGCCAAAACCGTAATCCGTCTGAACCCCGGCCGAGCCCACGATGCAACAAGCACGGCCAACGCGGGGAACAAGGCAAAATAAGCCGATAGTCCCCCCACAGCCACCGGCGCCAGCCAACCGAACCGGCCCGCATCGACCAACAATGCATTGGCGATCCAATAAAGCCCGGCAACAAAAAAGCCGAAGCCAAAACACCAGCCAAGGGCAAACGCACCACGCCGCGGCTGCCCCCCCGCTAGAGACCCGTCAATGAGCCACAACAACAAAGTGAAAGACACCGGCACCGCAGCGACAAACGAAATCGGCGGCAGGGCCAAGGCCAAAAACGCCCCAGCCACAATAGCGGCCAAAGCCCGCCGCCAAGGAGATAGGCTTACCACCCAGGCGGCAGCACGGTCGGCGCACATCGCAGCTGCGATCATCGGCCGGGAATCATGAATTTGTGGAATCGTCCACGGAGAGTTTCGGCGGCAGATGCCTCACGCGCAAGCGCTTGACCCGGCGTGGGTCGGCGTCAATCACCTCAAACTCAATGCCTGAACGATGGCGCACGACCTCTCCGCGCGACGGCACCCGACCAGCCAAATTGAAAATCAAACCGACCAGGG
>JBLHLO010000153.1:0-5776 GCA_047621105.1 Alphaproteobacteria bacterium | reverse complement strand
TGACAAAATCATTGCCGAGCCCATGCATTTTGATGAAGGCGATGCTGTCCATGAAGGGGCTTATAGGGGCGGCTGGGGGCCCATGCAATGGGAAAGCCGCCTTTCACCGGCCTCTACTAGGTCCAAAAGGTTGGATTTGCTTGACTTGCCGAGGGCTGGCTCCTAAATTCCGCCCGCTCTCAGCATTTCATTCGAGAGCTTCCCGGCCCAGCCGGGAGGTCCGCCAGCCCGCGAGTTTCGCGCACTGGCGCGGTTTTCGTTTGTAGGGCCTTGTTTTTGTTGTGTTTTATTTGCCCCCCCAGGGGACTGAAAAGGAATTAAGGGCCACTCATGTTTGATAGCCCCCATGTTTGATAGCCTAGGCAATCGGCTGACCACCGTCTTTTCGCAGCTCACCCGCAAGGGCGCGCTGCGTGAGGGCGATGTGGATGCGGCGCTCCGTGAAGTGCGCGTGGCGTTGCTGGAAGCCGATGTGGCATTGTCGGTGGTCAAGGATTTCCTCGTCCGGGTGCGCGAACAGGCGGTGGGTGAAGCGGTTATCCGTTCGGTCACGCCGGGCCAGATGGTCATCAAGATCGTCCATGATGCGCTGACTGATCTCTTAGGGGGCACCAATCTCGGCCTTAACCTTGCGGCCCTCCCGCCGGCTGTATTCTTGATGGTCGGCCTGCAGGGCGCAGGCAAGACGACGAGCGCGGCCAAAATCGCGATCCGTCTCAAGGCTAAGGACAAGAAAAAGGTCCTTATGGCGTCGCTGGATACCCAGCGCCCGGCCGCTCAGGAACAATTGGCCGTGCTGGGCCGCCAGGCGAATATCGACACCCTGCCTATCGTCCCCGGCCAACCAGCCGAAGAAATTGCCAAGCGCGCCCTTGCCTCGGCCCGATTGCAGGGTTTCGACGTGGTGATCTTGGATACTGCCGGTCGTCTCGCCGTTGATGAGGGGATGATGGCAGAGGTTGCCGCCATCCATACTCTAACGAGCCCGGTTGAGACCCTGTTGGTGGCCGACGCGATGACCGGTCAGGACGCGGTCAATGTGGCCCGCATCTTTAAAGAGCGGGTCCATGTGACCGGCATCGTGCTGACCCGCGTTGACGGTGACGCCCGTGGCGGTGCCGCGCTTTCGATGCGTGCAATCGCCGACGCCCCGATCAAGTTGATCGGCACCGGTGAAAAACTTGATGCGTTGGAAGATTTTCATCCCGAGCGCATTGCGTCACGCATCCTGGGGCAGGGCGACGTGGTGGGGCTGGTTGAAAAGGCTGCCGAACAGGTCGATCAGGAAGAGGCCGAAAAACTTGCCCGCAAGATGCAAAAGGGCATCTTCGACCTCGACGACATGGCGGCTCAGCTTGAAAAACTTTCCAAGATGGGCGGTATTTCCTCGATGCTCAACATGCTGCCGGGTGCGGGCGCGATGAAGGAAAAGCTCAAGGGCGTTAATTTGGACGACCGCATGCTGGCGCGCCAGATCGCCATTATCCGTTCTATGACCCGTGCAGAGCGACACAACATCAAGCTCCTGAACGGTTCCCGCAAGCGGCGTATCGCCGCTGGTTGCGGTATGGAGGTGCCCGACATCAACCGCCTGCTCAAGCAATTCAAGGACATGGGCAAGATGATGAAGCGCGCCGGCAAGCTTGGCCAGAAAGGCATGATGCGCAATATGCCCGGCATGATGCCGGGTGGGATGGGGCCGGGCGGTATGCCGCCTGGTTTTGGCTCCCGATAATGGCCGGTAATGGCCAGTATTGAGATGAATTGATCTGTTTATTTTTTAAGTTTGGACATTTTTTAGAACACAACACACGCACGTTAGGCGCATACCGAAAGGACAACACTAAGTATGGCTTTAAAGATCAGACTTTCACGCGGGGGTGCCAAGAAACGCCCGTTCTACCGGATCGTCGTTGCCGATTCCCGCAAAGCCCGTGATGGGCGTTTTATTGAACGGCTCGGCCATTTCAATCCGATGCTGGCCAAGGATCATCCGGAGCGGGTGCTTCTGAAAGAGGACCGCATCAAGCATTGGCTCGGTCATGGCGCGTTACCGTCGCCCCGGGTTCTGAGTTTCCTCGCCAATGTCGGCCTTGCCGAAAAACCCAAAGTGCCGGAGCAGACGAAGAAGCATTTGCCGCGCGCCAAGACTTTGGAGCGTATGAAGGAGGCTGAGGCAGCGAGTAAGGCGGCTGAAGAGGCTGCTGCCGCCGCCGCGGCCGCGCCGGCTGAGGAAGCACCTGCTGAGGCCCCGGCCGAGGAGGTGGCTGCCGAAGCCCCGGCTGAAGATGCCGGCGCGGAAGCGAAGGCGGAGTAACTGGACGGATCGATGGCCGGTGCAAATGATCTTGTGGCGCTTGGTATCATCGGCCGGCCGCGTGGGGTCAAGGGGCTGGTCCATATTCGGCCCTACACAGCCGCCCCAGACGGTATAGCCGCCTACGGCCCGCTACAGACCGGCGACGGTAAGCGGTTAGAGGTCGAAGTGGTGGGGGTAAATAAGGCGGACGTGACGGCCCGGATTGTCGGGATCACGGATCGCGATGGGGCGGCAGCGTTGACGGGTACGGAATTATTTGTTCCCCGTGCTGCGTTGCCGGAAGCGGTGGAAGATGAGTATTACCACCACGATCTTATCGGCCTTCGGGCGGTTGCGGTGGATGGTAGTGAGTTGGGCCGTATCCGTGCGGTTGAGGATTTCGGGGCGGGCACCATGCTCGAGATCGAATTGACGGATGGCGAGGGCGTGTATTTGCCCTTTAGCAAGGAAGCGGTGCCGGAAGTAAATGTGAAGGGCGGCAGGGTTGTGCTTAATCCCCCCCCGGGTTTGTGGTCCGCTGAAGGCGAAGATGCGGACGAAGAGACGGAGGAAGAGACGAATAATGATGGCTGAGGCCAAAGCGCAGGTTTGGACGGCGTCGATCGCCACCTTGTTCCCGGAAGTGTTTCCGGGGCCGCTTGGTTGTTCGCTCGCGGGGCGGGCACTGGCGGATGGGTTATGGCGGCTTGAGACGGTGAATATCCGTGATTATGCGCTGGATAAACACCGCACCGTTGACGATGCCCCGTTTGGCGGCGGCGCGTCTATGGTGCTCAAGCCCGATGTGGTTGATGCGGCGATAACGGCGGCCCAGGTTCATGCGCCTGGTGCACCCACCCTTTATTTGAGCCCGCGCGGACGGCTGCTCGATCAGGCGCGGGTCAAGGAGCTGGCTTCAGGGCCGGGCGTGGTGATCCTGTGTGGCCGCTATGAAGGCGTCGATGAACGGGTGATCGAAGCGCGGGGATTGGAAGAAGTTAGCCTCGGTGACTTTGTGTTATCGGGCGGCGAACCGGCTGCGATGACGTTGCTTGATGCCTGCGTGCGGCTGTTGCCGGGGGTCATTGGCAACGAAGAAAGCCTGACCGAAGAAAGTTTCGAATCGGGTTTATTGGAATACCCGCTTTATACGCGGCCGCAGGAATGGGCGGACCGTTCGGTGCCTGATGTGCTGGTATCGGGCCATCATGAATTGGTCAGAACCTGGCGTCAGAAACAGATGGAACAAATTACGCGCGAGCGCCGCCCCGATTTGTGGCGCCGCTATATGGAAAACACCGCTGCGAGGGCGCGCGGGTAGGATTTAGGCCAACACAAGATTTTAACTCAGGGTTTCAACGAGGCGGCTTTTCGCCGCCATGCTAAGGAAGAGAAAGATGAACATCGTCGAACAAATCTCTAATAAGGAAATGGAACGCCTCGCCGCTCTGCGTGCCGTGCCGTCGTTCACGCCGGGCGACACGGTGCGTGTCGCGGTTAAGGTCGTGGAAGGCACGCGTGAGCGCGTCCAGTCGTTCGAGGGCGTATGCATTGCCCGCAAGAATTCTGGGGTCAACTCGTCCTTTACGGTACGCAAGATTTCTTACGGTGAAGGGGTGGAGCGTATCTTCCCGCTCTATTCACCGAACATCGTTGAGATTGAAGTTAAGCGTCATGGCGCCGTGCGCCGCGCTAAGCTCTATTACTTGCGTGACCGTCGCGGCAAGAGTGCTCGTATTGCCGAAGTTGCCGGTGCCCGCGCGGCGCGCGGTGCGGTGGTGCCGGGCGCGAATAAGGCAGCGACTGCCGTTGCTTCGGAAATCGTCGAAGCGCCTTCCGCACCAGTTGAAAGCAATGACGCTTCCAATAAGTAAGAATAGTCAGCAGGAATAGGGAGGCTCCGTGCAGATGGCCCAGCCAAAGACGTTGTTTGACAAAATCTGGGCAAACCATGTCGTCGAGACATCCGACGACGGCACGTGTTTGCTCTATATCGATCGCCAGCTGGTCCATGAAGTGACCAGTGCCCAGGCCTTTGAGGGCTTGCGGCTCACGGGACGTAAGGTACGCCGTCCGCAAGCCAATCTAGCGGTTTGCGATCACAACGTGCCGACTACCGACCGGGGCAAGCCGATCGAAGATGAAGATTCGCGTATCCAAGTGGCGGAGTTGGAAAAGAATGTTGCTGAATTCGGCGTTCCCTATTTTCCGTTGACCGATGCGCGCCAGGGCATCGTCCATATTGTCGGGCCGGAGCAGGGCTTTACCCAGCCGGGCATGACCCTGGTTTGCGGCGACAGTCATACGGCGACCCACGGCGCCTTTGGCGCCTTGGCCTTCGGTGTCGGTACGTCGGAGGTGGAGCATGTGCTCGCGACCCAGACTCTCTATCAAAAGCCCGCTAAGAACATGCGCATTACCGTCACGGGCAGTCCGCATGCGGGCGTCGGTGCCAAGGATATTATCCTCGCCATTATTGGTAAGATCGGCACCGCCGGCGGGACTGGCCATGTGGTCGAATTCGCGGGTGAAGCGATCGAAGCCTTGAGCATGGAAGGCCGCATGACGGTTTGCAACATGACCATCGAAGGCGGGGCACGCGCCGGTCTCATCGCACCCGACGAAAAGACTTATGAATATTTGAAGGGCCGTGCCATGTCCCCCGATGCCGATGAATGGGACGCGGCGGTCAAATACTGGAAGTCGCTGCCATCCGATCCCGGCGCTAAATACGACAGCGAAGTGACCCTTGATGCTTCAGACATCCCGCCACTGGTTACCTGGGGCACCAGCCCCGAAGACGTTGTGGCGATCACGGATGCGGTGCCTGATCCGAGCTCGGCGCGTGACGACAACAAACGCAAAGCCATGGTGCGCGCGCTCGACTACATGGGACTCACGGCGGGTACCAAGATGGCCGATATTCCGATCCAGACCGCCTTTATCGGGTCGTGCACCAATGGCCGTATCGAAGATCTGCGGTCTGCTGCGGCCATTGCCAAGGGACGCAAGGTGGCCGATGGCGTGCGGGCACTGGTAGTGCCGGGCTCGGGCTTAGTCAAAAAACAGGCCGAAGATGAAGGACTTGATCGCGTTTTTGCCGAAGCAGGTTTTGAATGGCGTGAAGCGGGATGTTCCATGTGTCTCGCCATGAACCCGGACAAACTGGCGCCGGGGGAACGCGCTGCGTCGACATCGAATCGCAATTTCGAAGGCCGCCAGGGCCCGGGTGGCCGCACCCATTTGATGAGCCCGGCCATGGTTGCTGCCGCCGCCATCCGGGGTCATATCACCGACGTGCGCGATTTCGATTAGGAACTAAGAACGATGGATAAATTCACTGCCCTTACCGCTATCGCCGCCCCGTTGGGGATGATCAATATCGATACCGACAAGATCATCCCGGCCAAGTGGCTTAAGACCATCAAGCGCACCGGCTTGGGCCCGGCGCTGTTTGAATCGATCCGTTATAAAGCG
>JBLHLO010000152.1:0-5780 GCA_047621105.1 Alphaproteobacteria bacterium | reverse complement strand
AAATTTATCCCACACGAGAAGCAATACCTCGTTCTTCACGTTGCTAATGCCATTGCGCGGATCTTTGATCCAGATACGCGCTTCCAGATCCACCGAACTATCACCAAAGCCCTTCATCAGACACACGGTCTTGGGCTCATCAAGCACGCGGGCGACCTCCTTCGCCGCCTCAATCACCAGTTCAATAGCTTTCCTGGGGTCGGATTTATAGGAAATACCGATGGGAATCTTGAGGCGCAGAAAATCATTGGAAAAGGACCAATTTTCCACCGACGTGGTGACCAGGGTTTCATTGGGAATGAGATGTTCAATGCCATCGCGGGTAATGACCGAGGTATAGCGCGCGCCCATGAAATTGACCCAGCCGTAGGTTCCCCCCACGGCGATGACGTCACCGGGCTTGATCGAACGGTCCATCAGCAGCATCACGCCGGAGACCAGATTGGCCGCCACCTTCTGCATGCCGAAGCCGATGCCAACACCCAGCGCGCCGGTAAACACCGCAAAGGCAGTCAGGTCCACCCCCACCGAGGCCAGCGACACCACCACCGCGACGGTGACAAAAATAATCTTCGAAAGCTGGGTAAACAGCACCTTGACCGATGCCGACAGCCGTTCCGACGCCCCCAATTGCCGTTCCAGCGTACGCGATGCCAGCAAGGCTGCCCATAGCAGCACGGCAAACAGAATGATGCCCTTGATCACGACCATGATCGATAAGCGGAAGCCGCCGATAATGATCGCCGCCGAATCGAGCACTGCCATGATCGGGACAAGCCAATCGAGCACATTGAGCAATGCCACCGTCCAGGCCAGTAAGGCAACGGTCCGCCGTAGCGCTGGATCGGCGATCAATATGGCGGCAAATTGGATGACCACCCAGGCGGCCAACAGACTGACCGTGATCCCGATCAAATCACTATCCAGGCCGGCCCCTTCTGCCAAGACCATCATCAGCCACTGCAAGGCAAGCCAGGTAATGGCGAGGATGTTTTCCTGAAATTCTTTTAGTGCCCGCGCGGCCCAACCGCCTAAGCCGTCGCGTTCGCCCAACCGCCCGACCGCACGGCCCAGCATCGGCGCGATCAATCGCGCCAGCACCAACACCACAAGCAACCCCACCAACTGTATCAAGTTGGACCAGACCAAGACGTCCTGACGGACCCAGGCCTCGACCTGCGTCAGCCAGGTTTGCAGGGTTTCAACATTGAAGATGTCCTTCATGATCCGGGGTCTTTCATCAGCATCTCGCCCACATCGGCACGGGCCGATTTCAGCTTAACGTTTTATGGGCCTTGGCAAAACCGGTCCTTTGGGGCGCATGATGGATCAAAGCCGGACTGGCTGGAGGATGGGGTTCTGCTATGCTTTCGATCTGGCCGCCCAAAGCGGGCAAAGCGAAGGGGGAAGACCATGAGCAATGAAACCAACGGCTTGATTTGCGCGGTAATCATGGATGGCACCGGCGGCGGGCGCGAGATCGGCTGGGACCAGATCGCGGCCTGGAAACCGGGCAGCGGCAAGCTTTGGATCCATCTTGATTTTCGCGACGAAGGGGCAATCGCCTGGATACGCGATAATGTCGCCGATTCCCAGGCGGCAGAAACGCTACTCGCCGATGAAACACGACCACGTTCCGTGACCACGGGCGATCACCTGCTGGTGTCACTTCGGGGGGTTAATCTCAACCCCGGGTCCGATCCCGAGGACATGGTTTCGGTCCGCATCTGGGCCGGACCGGACCGCATCATCACCACCCGGCACCGGCGCATCATGGCAGTCACCGATGCCCGCGCCCTGTTCGCCGCCGGCAACGGGCCCAAATCCATCGCTGATTTCCTGGTCTTCATCGCAGATGGCCTGGTGCGCTATATGGGGCCAACGCTCGATCAATTGGCCGATGTGGTCGACGGGCTGGAAGGCGCGGTACTCGATGGCGATGAAGACACCGCGTTCAAATCCTCGACCTCTGCGCAATTGCGCCGCGCCCTCGGCCAGGTACGCCGCCAAGTGATCGAGCTGCGCCGCTACCTCGCGCCCCAACGCGAGGCGATGACCCGCCTGCAAGGTGAAACCGTGCCTTGGCTGGACCCCGCGCATAAAACCCATCTGCGCGAGGTATCAGACCATATTACCCGTTACGTCGAAGACCTTGATTCACTGCGCGACCGTGGCGCGGTGGTGCAGGACGAACTGCGCAACCGCATCAGCGAAGACATGAACAAAACCATGTATGTGCTCACCGTGGTGGCCTCGGTATTGATGCCGCTCAGCTTCATCACCGGGCTTTTAGGCATCAATGTCGACGGCTTGCCCGGCGCCAAGGACACGCCCGCGGCCTTCTGGCTGGTCACGGGCGGGCTGATGCTGGTCGCCGCCATTCAGGTCTGGCTGTTTAAACGCCTGCGCTGGCTGTAGCTGCGATGCAACCGATGTGGACATGATTGAAATTTAATGAGCAACGCCGACCTTCATCCTATTGCCCGGATTCATCCGCGCCCGCTTAAATATCTCGGCGATGCCGTGGCTAACTTGGTACATGGCCGTCTATGGCTCAAAGTACTCATCGGCATGGCACTCGGCCTTGCGGTTGGGATCGCCATCGGTCCCACCATGGGTTGGGTGCCGCCAAGAACAGCTGCCACCGCCGCAAACTGGCTGGCTTTTCCCGGTCAATTGTTTCTGACCCTGGTGCAGATGATCGTCATTCCGCTGGTATTCGCATCCATCATCCGCGGCCTCGCCGCCACCGAAGGTATTGATCAGCTCAGGCGTCTCGGCTCGCGCGTGGTATTCTATTTCATCGGCACCACGACAGTTGCCATCATCATCGGCCTGGTCATCGCCTCACTGATTCGCCCCGGACAGTTTATCGACCCATCTCTGGTGAGTGAGGTGATCGGCGCCGGGGCAACCAAGACCACTGCAGCCGCAGCCGCACCGGGCATGACACTGCATAGCGTGCCGAACAAGTTGTTGGCCCTGCTGCCGTCCAATCCACTGGCGACCATGGTGCAGGCGGAAATGATGGGCGTGGTCATTTTTTCGATCATCGTCGGCATTGCACTGGTCACGATGAAACCGGACCAGTCCCGTCCCATGCTCGACCTATTGGGCTCACTACAGCAAGTCTGCATGACCATCGTCGCTTGGGCCATGCGGCTTGCCCCCTATGCCGTGTTCGGATTAATGGCACAATTGACGGCCAAGATCGGACTTGAAGCCCTGTTCGGTATGGCGATGTATGTCCTAACTGTGATGGCCGGGCTCGGCGCGCTATTCATTTTCCACATCGGCATTGTCGTGGTCGTGGCCAAACGGCGGCCGCTCGCCTATCTCATCGCCGTGCGCGAGGTTTTGCTCCTCGCCTTTTCCACCTCTTCCTCGGCTGCAGTCATGCCCATGAGTTTGCGGACCGCTGAAGACAAGCTCAAGATCAGACCCTCTGTAGCTCAATTCATCATTCCGGTCGGCGCCACGATTAATATGGATGGCACCGCAATGTATCAGGGTATTGCCGCAATGTTTCTCGCCCAAGTGTTCGGTATCGATATCGGCATAGAGGGCATGGCGCTCGTGGTGTTAACGGCGGTTGGCGCATCAATCGGCACCCCGGCCACGCCAGGGGTAGGCATCGTGATTCTGTCCATGGTTCTTACGACAGTGAACGTGCCCCCCGCAGGCATCGCATTGATCATGGGTGTCGACCGCCTTCTCGACATGTGCCGCACAGCGATTAACGTCAATGGCGACTTGGTGGCTGCGTCAGTCATGGATCGCTGGATCGGAAGCTCCCGCAGCCTCACAGAAGAACGGGTCATCCAGGCCGAACACCAAGCTATCCGCGAGCGGACCGGCAGTGACACAGTTGTTCGCACACCGGAGATCGACGCCTGATACACTGAATATAAACAGGGAGAAACGCCACCATGTACCAATTACTCACCTATGCCGATGACGCCGGCACGGCGCGATCCGCCCTGGCGGTTGACGGCGCTGCCTATGACATCCTTCGCGCCGCCGACGCCCTGGGCAAAACCCTGCCCGGCTATGCCGCCATCGACATTGTTTCCGACTGGCAAAATGCCCATGGGCTGATGGATGCATTGGCCGATGCTGCAGCGGGCGGCAAGCTGGCAGGGGCGGCGCTTGGCGCCACGACCGACCTCACCCTCAAGGCGCCGCTGCTATACCCCCATACCCTGTTCATGGCGGGATCAAATTACGGCGCCCATACCAATGAAATGGCTGGCAATGAATTCGACAAGACCAAGCGGCGGCCCTATTTCTTCGCCAAGCTGCCTCGCCAATGCGTAATCGGCTCGGGCGAAGCCATCCGCCTGCCGCATACCGCCAAGCAAGTTGATTGGGAAATTGAACTCGCCGCCGTGATCGGCACCCCAGCCCGCAACGTCAAGGCCAAGGACGCGCTCAAGCATATCTGCGGCTACACCATCCTCCATGACGTGTCGGCCCGTGATATCGGCAATCGCGACGACTGGCCGCAATGGCGCCGCGATTGGCTGATGCACAAAAGCTTCGACACCGCCGCCCCCATGGGACCGGTGGTGGTGCCGGCGGAATTCATTCCCGACCCGCACAATCTCTTCCTCAAGACCTGGATCAACGATGAATTGATGCAAGATTCCAACACCGACGACATGACGTTCAATTTGAACGAACAGATCGAGTTCTTGTCGGAATTTTTTACCCTGATGCCGGGCGACGTCATTTCCACCGGCACGCCGTCTGGCGTCGGACGGCCGCGCGGGATTTTCCTCAAGCCGGGCGATACCGTGCGCATGGAAATCGAAAAAATAGGCACCCTCATCAACCCGGTGGTCGCGGGCGACTAAGCCCCTGCTTCATCCAACGCTTGTACGTTTGCGCGCCTAAGCCGGCGCGACAATCTGCAGGCTATGGCCGTCCGGGTCGGTAAAATAAATGCAATCGGGATCGGCCCGACGCCCATGGACGGCAACGCCGTGTGCGGTGAGCGCTTGCTTGATCGCTGCGACATCCCCCTTATCAACATTGAAGGCGAGATGCGATAATTCCACCCCACGGCCCATGTCTTCATCCCCATCGGCGGCAAACACACCAAACAACTGACCGCCGCAGCGGAGAAACGCATGGCCCGATGATTGCGACTTCACCGTCATACCGAGAACATCTACGTAGAAACGCACGGATCGCTCAACGTCACGAGCATAAAGAACAATATGATCGATACCGCTACACACCACCGCCGGACCGGCGGTAACTTGTTCCGCTGTACTGGTCATGGCGCGACTCCTTTCGCGTGTTGGCGTCACCCCTTATTCTAGCACAATAGCGGGCAAATAGGTTTCCCCAAAAATAAGGGGGCGCCCCATGAGGCGCCCCCTAACATGACGTATTCGGCTATCGAGCTATTGCTGTGTGGTCGGCGCAGCGGTGGGCGCCATGTTATCCATTGTGTCGTTTGACTGGCTGAACATGATGACAAAAAAACCGATGAATACGCCAATAAGCATAATCACGGTCATCTTGCTGGGGCGTGAAGGAACAGTCGGGCCGATGGGAGACTCGGGAGAAACACTAGCCATAATGGGCGTCTCTTTACGATGATGTTGAGCCGCTTTGGGGCGGCGGGGAAAGGACATCCGATTTCCCGGGCGCGAATCTCTGCTTCTTTTTTTCCCAACGCAAGCGAGATTTAAAGCACTCATTTTTTTAACAATTGTGGCTCAATCGTGGCACACGACATGACCGACAAACGCCGAATCACACAAGCGTCG
>JBLHLO010000151.1:0-5806 GCA_047621105.1 Alphaproteobacteria bacterium | reverse complement strand
CAAATTTTTCGCGCTGCCGCCGAAGACGCCCGCGAATATTGTGAAGGTCTATCGCACGGCCTACCAGAAGATGCTCAAGGACCCGGAATTCATTAAACAAGCAAAACGTGAATACGGTGACGAGTTTGTCATGATCCCTGGCAAGCAGTTACATAAAATTGCGACAACCCTTGCCGAGACAGACGATGAGGATCTCAACTTCTGCCTCAATCTGATGAAGAAACACAAACTGGAACTCTAGACGTTGGTTTAAATACCTGCGCGCCCGGAGAGGTGACCCATAGGGTCTCCCTTCGGGGGCTTTGGTTTGCGACTGTGTGTAAAGGTAACCGTCAAGGCAGCGGTTTCAGGGGAAAGGGCGAGTAAAAAGCGCGATGTCATCTCTTTATGATCTTGGGGCTATCATGGAGGGCCTGCATGGGATTCTAAATCCCGAGGTGATGCTTCTCCTTCTCGGTGCCGTTATTATCAGCAGCCTCTTTGCCGCGATCCCGGGGATCAGCTCGATCCTCTTTCTGACCCTGTGTATTCCCTATGCCATGGGGCTGCCGCCCTACCATTGCATCGCCTTGATGCTCGGTATCGGCGTCGTGTCCAACACGGCGAATACATTTTCTTCCGTTCTGATCGCCGTGCCCGGCAGTTCGGGTTCCCAGGCAACCATTGTCGATGGGCACCCCATGGCGCGCAACGGTGAGGCCAAGCGCGCCTTCGGTGCGGCTTTCACGGCCTCTGCCGTTGGCGGCATTTTCGGTGGGATCGTCTTCATTATCTCGTTGCCGGTCATGGAGCCGATGGTTCTGGCCTTTGGCTCGCCCGAGTTTCTGATGATGGTTCTATGGGGCGTATCGGCGGTGGGCATTTTGTCGGGCAATGCGCCGATAAAGGGTTTGATGGCCGCCATATTGGGGTTGGGTATTGCCTTGATCGGCACCGACGCACGTACCAGTATTGAACGTTATACCTTCAATGATTATTACCTTTGGGATGGTGTTCATCTGGTTCTGGTGGCCCTTGGCACCTTCGCGGTGCCGGAGATCATCGACCTTTCGGTGCGCCGCTCCAAAATCTCCGATACCGGCAACTTGGGTAGCGGCCTCTGGCAGGGCTGCAAGGACGTCTATAAAAATTGGTGGCTGGTGATCCGTTGTTCAGCGGTCGGTGTTTGGGTCGGCATGTTGCCGGGTCTGGGGTCGTCGGTCGCCGACTGGTTCGCCTATGCCCATGCGGTGCAGACCGAAAAGAATAAGGAAAACTTTGGTAAGGGCGATGTGCGCGGTGTGATCGCGCCCGAAAGCTCAAACAATGCCAAGGAGGGCGGGGCACTGATCCCGACGATGATCTTCGGCGTGCCCGGATCAACCTCCTATGCCTTGATGTTGGCCGCCTTTATTGCCGTCGGTATCGAACCTGGGGATCAGATGCTTGGCCCGCAGCTGCCTTTTCTCTATGGGATGTTGTGGGTTCTGGTGATTGCCAATTTGATGGCGACGGGTATTTCCATCGGCTTTTCGAATCTTTTCGCCAAAATATCCATTATGCCCTTTTACGTCATCGTGCCGATGACTTTGGTGATGTGCATGATCGCCTCGTTCAGCGCCAGCTATTCCTATCTTGATCTGCTGACCTTGGGTGTGTTCTCGGTGATTGGTGTGTTCATGAAGCGGTTCGGCTGGCCCCGGCCGCCGCTGCTGGTGGCGGTGGTCCTTGGCCCGCAATTGCAGAACTATTTATGGCTGTCGGTTGATCGTTATCAGCTTGATTGGCTCACCCGCCCCGGTGTGCTGGCCCTGATGGTGTTGATTCTCGTGACCGCCCTTTACCCTCTATGGCGGCGCTGGCAGACCAAGGGTGGCGGTATGCATCTCGATCTTCAGTCCGAGGTGACGCCCACCGTGAAGGGAAACATGGTCCTGGTGACATTATTCATGGGGCTCGCCCTTGCCGCCGTGTATGGGGCGCGGACCTGGCCCTTGAAGGCCTCTCTCGATGTTTATGTGATTGCCGCAGCGGCCTTGATCATGGGAAGCCTGCAATTGATGTTCGATGCGCGGCGTTTATTGCAGCCGGTCAGTGCCGATGCTGCCCCGGAAACCAAACCGAACCTGGGCCGCCGTTATGCCGAGATCACCGCCTGGGTGATCGGCCTTGCCCTGGCGATCATCCTGTTCGGATTCCGTCTGTCGATCTTGGTTTTCCCGATTGCCTATGCGCGGTCCAAGGGGGCAAGCTGGCGTTTGGCAATTTTCCTCGGCCTTCTTTCCGAAGGTATTCTGTTGATGATCTTTGGCGTTTTGATCCACATTATTTGGCCGACGCCTTTGGTCCTGATGCCTTTTCTAGGGCCATAGCCGGGCCATAAAAATTTCCGTTCCTTCACATATAAACTAAAGAAAGAGGATATTCCGATGAGTGATAAACCAAATTACCGGGTCAATATCAAAGACGTTGAGGTGCGCCGGGCACGGCCGACCACCACGCCTGATGGTGAATTTAAATCGACCCAACGTGTTTACGGGATGGAATCGAGCCTGTTGTTCGCCGACCGGGATCCTGGGTATCACACCAATCCCCATCGCCATGATTGTGAGCAGCTTAATTACGTGCTGTCGGGTGAAATCTGGTTCTTTATCGAGGATAAAACCTGGCGCTGCCGGGAAGGGGACATCATGCGTATCCCCCGGGACAAGGTGCATTGGGCATGGGTGCGCGGCACCGAAAACTGTTCGGTGATCGAAGTTCATACCCCGCCGTTGCCCGGCAATGGTGAAGCGGCGCGCAATGCGGCCCATTCGCTGCTGGCCGATGACGAAGAACTGACCGATGACCGTTGTGCGGAAAACGCTCGGGTGCAGATGGACAAGGAAGAAGTCTGCGCAGTTGAGGCGAAGGCGATTGCCCAGGAAGAAGAACTGCTCGGTTCGTAACGGAAAAGGAAAAACAGGCATGGCACACGCATATGAGCCGATGGTTCCGGGGGCTGCCACCATTCGGGCAATGTTCATGTTGGAACTCGCCGCGGGGATGGCGGCGGAAAAGGATGAGGTTTACCGCGAGCCGGTAATCCAGATGAATGCGACGGATGCGGCGGTGCCGGCGACGCTCAATGCATCGAGCTCGCTCGACGGAGTCGAAGATGTGGTCAGCGGCGCGGCCGATCTCGCCTTTCTCAATCCGTCTTCGGCATTGTCGGTGGCCTATTCGGGGAAGGGCGGTTATTTCACTACGCCCCAACCGGTGCGCGCCGTCACCGTATTGCCGTCACGGGATCAATGCCTGTTTGCGGTCCATAACAAGACCGGCTTCACCCATATCGAGGACATCGCCCGCGATAAATATCCGCTCAAGATCGGCATGCGGGCGGTGAAAGGCCATTGGCTCCACAATATGCTCGACGATATACTGTCTGCTATCGGCATTTCCCGGGCCGATATCGAATCCTGGGGTGGGGAAATCCGGTGTGAAGGGCATATCCCGCGCGCCGGCACACCGAAGTTCGAAGCCCTGGCGCGGGGTGAGCTGACCGGGTTGTTCGATGAAGGGGTGCATGGCTGGGCAGATGAGATTACCCCGGCGGGGGGAACGGCGCTGAAGATGACGGAAGAAACTGCCGCCAAGCTCGAAGCCATGGGGTATCGCCGTGATTATCTGCTCAAATCGCGTTATTCGACATTGCCCGAAGACATCCTGACCCTCGATTTCAGCGGCTGGCCAATTTTCGTCCGCGATGATGCCGATGATGATTTCGTGCGCCGTGTCTGCGCCGGGCTTGAGGCGCGCAAGGATGTCATTCCCTGGGATGGCTACAAGGGCCGCCCGCTGCCTTTGGATCGCATGTGCTCAGACACGCCCGAAGCGCCGCTCGGCCTGCCGCTGCACCCTGCGGCAGAGAAATTCTGGGGCGGTTGCGGGTATCTCTAGCGCCGTTAGCAATAATATTGAGACGCCCTTACATGGCGTCCTATGGGGGGAGAGATCATGGCGGTGACACAGAATGCTCAGTTACGCCGGGCCCTGTTCGAGCGAATGTTGCTCATCCGCAGGTTCGAGGAACTGAATATCGAGATTTGGCCCCGCCATCGCTATATGGGGCGTCAGCATCTCTATATCGGCCATGAAGGGGTGGCCGGGCCGGTCGGCCTCGCCATGAAGCGCGGTGATATCTGCAATACCACCCACCGCAATCACGGTTATGTCCTGGCCCGCGGGATGGATCCCGCAAAGGTGCTGGCCGAGATTCTGGGCCGGGTCGGCGGCACCAATAAAGGCCGCGGTGGGCCCTGGCATATTTCAGGTAAAGCGCATGGTTTCCTCACCACCTCGGCCCAATTGGGTGGTGGTCTCGGTCTCGGGGTCGGTGCAGGGTTCGGCCTGAAGTGGAAGCGCTCCAAGCCGGTTAGCGTGGTCCATTGCGGCGACGGTACGATGCCGGAAGGGCTGGTCTATGAAGCGTTCAACATGGCGTCGGTTTACGCGCTGCCTGTCTTGTTCGTCTGTGAGAACAATGCCATTCCCGAACGCGGCGGCCAGCTCGCGGTAAAAAGCTGGGATGCAGTCCCGCGGGCGCTTTCGATTCATTGTGAGCCGCCGGTGAACGGCAATGATCCCTGGGCGGTCTATACCCTGGTGGCAAAATCCCTGGCCCGCATCCGGCGCACCGGCAAGCCGGTGTTTATCCAGTCCAATATCAAATCCTGGCCGGGTTCCCATAAATCGATCCCCGAATACACCACCGGCGTTACCGATCTGGCCATGGCGTGGGATGCCAAGCGCATCAAGGGCCCCCATGCGGGTTGGAACCGCACCGATCCGGTTATCGAGATGGCCCGGACGATCCTGCGTGGCAAACACGGGACGCGGGATGATCTGCTCATGATCGATGCCAAGATCGCCAAGCGGTTGGCTGCAGCGCTCAAATATGCCGAGGCGAGCCCCTATCCGAAACTCAAAAGCGCCCTTGAGGGCGTGTTCGCCTGAGCGGGGGGAGAGAGCCATGCCAAAAAAGACTTACGCCGCCGCTTTCGTCGACGGCATTCACAGCGCCATGAAAAGCGATAAGGAACTTCGCATCATGGGGACCGGTTTCGGCGGCGGGCATATCGGCAAGCTGACCAAGGATTTTAAGAACCGGCTGTTCGATCCGCCGACATCGGAAGGCGCCTTGGCGGCGCTCGGCACCGGCGCAGCGATGACCGGCATGCCGATGATGATTCATTTCGGCACGTCGGCCTTCATGCTGGAGGCCTGGAATCAAATCTGTCATGAGGCCGCGGTGTCCCATTACATGACCGCCGGGGATATTGATGTGCCGGTGACCTTCCATGGTTTTCATGGGGTGCGCGTGCGCGGCGGGCCGCAGCACAGTACCAGCCCCCAGGCGATGGCGGCCCATATGCCGGGCTTGGAAGTGGTGTTACCGTCTTCGCCCTATGATGTGAAGGGGCTGATCCTCCGCGCGCTGAGAAGCCGCAACCCGACCTTTTTCCTCAATCACACCAAGCTCATGGGCATTGAGGGCGAGGTGCCGACCCGGGCTTATGAGATTCCTTTCGGCAAGGCCGATATCAAACGCCGGGGCCGGGATGTGACCATCGTCGCGACGTCTTGGATGGTGCAGGTCACGCTGGCGGCGGCAGCCTTGCTGGCCGAGGAGGGCATTTCGGCCGAGGTGGTCGATCCGCGGACCGCGGTGCCGCTTGATGTGAAGGGAATCTGCGCCTCGGTCAGGAAGACCGGCCACCTGGTCACGGTCGATGAAGCGCCCGAGATGTGCAGCATCGCCTCGGAAATCGCGGCGAGCGTCGCA
>JBLHLO010000150.1:0-5863 GCA_047621105.1 Alphaproteobacteria bacterium | reverse complement strand
CAAGATATTTCTACTTAAATTGGAACTTCAGTGCAGACAGGAGTATCGCACAGGCCTTAGCCGTTTTTCAACCATCCTTGACTGGAACGTCAGATAACCGCCGCAGCATCCTTTAACGCGGGCAGTTTTATGGTAAACAACGCACCACCGCCGAAGTTCTCAACCGTGATACGTCCACTCATGGCATTGATAATGCCATAACTGATGGATAGGCCGAGACCGGTTCCCTTCGTCACTTCCTTCGTCGTGAAAAATGGATCGAACACGCGCTCAATAACATCGGGTGGTATCCCGCCACCATTGTCCTTAACGCTGATTCGGACTTCGCCTTCTGGATAACCCTCGGTCTTCGGCAAGCTCCGCACCGTGATCTCAATACGCCCCCCGGTAGGGGAAAGCTGAGCGCGGCGGCTTAACGCTGATGCGATAATCCCATCGCGCGCATTGGTGAGAAAATTGATAAGCACCTGGGCTAATTCGTTACGCCGACCCAATACATTCGCACATTGATCCGGCATATCGAGGGTCACGGCGATGCCTTCGTCATCGAACTGCCCGGCCAGAAGTGAATAGGCATCACGCACCGATTCGCACGGGTCAATGATGTCTTTGGGGCCTTCACTACGCCCCACCACACACATCCGCTTGATCAGGTCACCCATGCTGTCAGCTTGATGGGAAATAAGGGAAAACTTCGCCATTTCCATTTCGGCATCGGACTTGCCTTGCTCCATCTCCATCAAGCTATTCTCGGCAGCAAGGCGGATGGTATTGAGGGGCTGGCTCAGTTCATGGGCCATACCAACGGCCATTTCGCCAAGCGTTGCCAGGCGGGCTACCTGCGCCACCTGTTTGAGATCCTTGGCCATCTGACCGAGTGAGCGCGCCAAATCACCCAATTCATCAGACCGCTCAATCGGTGGCGGATCGTCACAATTGCCGGCACCGATCCGTCGCGTGTAACGGCCAAGCGCCTGGATCGGCTGCACCAAACCACGCACCATCAACAGGCTAATGGCCAGGGCCAACAACACAGTGATGGCGGCCACAGCTATATATATAGTAACGAAACGCCGCTGGTTGGCCGTGATAATGTCGCCCAACGTCGCCCGAACGGCCGTGATATCGCCGACAATATCAACCAATGATATGCCAAGCTTGATGCAGCCAACCAGTTTACGGCCAACAATGACCGGCGCTACGACGTTGAGCACGTTGCCGCTCGAAAACGATGCCACACGCCCCGAACGCACAATGTCCTGAACAAGCCGCGCATCGAGATTGCCCCCCATCTTATCGGCACCATCGGGGTTACCGACCAAAAAAATGTTGTTGGCGTCATAGACCGCTATATATCGCACGCTTTCCTGGCGTCGCACCGCCTCGGTAATGTCCCGAATGAGGTCTACGTCAATCCGATAAATGGGATCGGCCGCAATAGCGGCAATGAAGCGCCCAAGCCCCTCGCCCTGCTTTTTGGCTTGGCTGAACAAAGCCGTCGTCATCACTTCGCCATTAGGTGCGTGCAGTGGCAGAGAACATCGAACGAATTTCGATAAGATGCAAACCAACCAGCAAGCCAATCATCGCCAACAGCATACCGACAACAAAAAGGGAATAACGAGCCTGAAGACGCAGCTGCATGAGATTAATCAAGCAACGGGTTTATGGTGCGGTAAATCTTACGTGCGTCCTTAAGCTCTTTAGACGTCGCGCTTTCAAGCCTGCCAAATCTAGAAATTTTATAGTAACGCCGGCCAATCTCTTCGTGTTCGGGGCGCGTGCCGAATTTACCGAGCACATCCAATAATGCCGCCCTCACCGGAGCCGGGAGCCCCTTGCGCACAAGAAGGGTCGAACGCATTAAGGGCGGCGTCGAATAGAATATGCGAAGCTGCTTACGGTCACGCTTGGGGGTGTGCCCTTTATGACGCCAATCACTATCGGCATAGGCCCCCGCATCGACCAGCCCCCGTACGGTCCAAGCCGTGATATTGGCCTCACTCTGGGCAAAGACATACCCTACGTGCCCCGCCGGCACCGGCTGAGTAAGGCTGTCTAGGCGCACCGGTTTCAATCCAGCATCAATCAGTGTTGCCATAGGCAATAAGGTAGCCGCTGGTCGAGCCACGATCTTCGAAGGCAATGCGGCGACCGCGAAGGTCGTTTAAGGAAAAGAATTTTGTCGCACGCGACGTGATGAACACCGTTTGGTAATAAGGGCGTTGGGACCGCCATTCATGAAAAAGAATTTCAGCGCCTGCTTTGTCCTCATAAGACAATGCCGTCAGCACGGATTCGGAAACCACGTCGACGCGACCGGCGCGCAGAAGATCAATCATTTCCTTTGGCGAGCGCGCGATATGCCCCTCCCCCGCACGGATTCCGACATGTGCCATTTGTGAAGCGAGCCAATCGGCGAAGGCTTCAACCCTGGGTTGGTGGCGTGCCACCCGGCGCGACACCCGGGCCACCACCAAAACCTGTTGGCGTGGTATTGGGGCGTCTTTGGCCACGGCACGTGGCTCTGCCGCCTCGACCTCTCGGGCAAGAGGGCCCCAAACCACGGCACAGGCACCGATACCCGCCAATAAGGCAACAAAACCAAGCTTTAGGATATTCATTGAATGACCACGTTCTTTGGCCTTTTACCTTCGGACTGTTAGGGGTGATGTTTTCCGCCTCACAGCAGCCTGTCAACGCTTGCAAATATACGCCATCCGCAGCTTGCGATACCCCTACCCGGCAAGGTAATTTAAATTAAATCGGCACCCAGAAGGCGTCGCCGCCTTTTTCTTCGGTCGTCCATACCGCCCATCCGAACTCAGCCACCCGAAAGGGGCCTCTTATGAAAAAAATTATTGCTATCGTCGCGGCCACACTCGTCGTTGCCGTTATCGGCGTCGTCGTTTACATCGGCTCCAATATTGACGGCATCGTCAAATCCGGGGTCGAAACTTATGGCCCCCGCTTCACCGGCACCGCGGTGCGGCTTGGGAGCGTGTCATCGTCACTGATGGGAGGCGAAGTCTCCATCAATGAATTCTTCCTGGGCAACCCTAAAGGTTTTAAGGCGCCTTACGCTTTCAAGGTAAATAAGGTCAAGGTGACGGTGGACACCAGTTCACTGACCTCGGATGTCGTGCATATCAAGGAAATCATTATCGAAGCGCCCGACATTATCTATGAAATGGGCGGCGGTAGTTCCAACCTGCAAGCGATCCAAAATAATGTCGCCAAAGCAGCCGGCGGCGGCGGTAGCTCTAAATCTTCCGAGGGCGCCGGCAAAAAGGTGGTGATTGATAATTTGTATGTCCGCAATGCCAAGGCCGCGCTCAGCGCATCGATCCTCGGTAGCAAGACGATTCCCCTGCCCCTTCCGGATTTGCACTTGAAGGACATCGGCAAGGAAAAGAAGGGCGCGTCGATGAGCGATGCCACCAAACAGGTGTTGGACGAAATCACCAAATCCGCTACCTCAGCCGCCGGCAAGATCGACATCAAGGGCATCGCCGCAGGGGCAGGCAAAGCACTTGAAGATGCGAAGAAGGGCGCGGAGGGCGCGCTTGACGGCGCAACCAAAGGCCTTAAAGGTCTCTTCGGCAAATAGAATGGCCGAAGCCGTTCGTCCTGTTGCGGGCGTCGCCGTCATTGGTTGCGGCGCCTGGGGCCGCAACCATGTACGCACACTCAATACATTGGGTGCCCTACGCGCTGTCGCCGATGCCAATGCCGAAACAGCCAAAGCAATAGCCGGGGCAGCCGGGGTTCCGGCACGCGGGCTTGACGACATTCTGTCTGATACCACCATCGCCGCGTTAGTGATCGCCGTCCCTGACCCGCAGCATGCCGCCATGGCCCAGCGTGCCCTGGCGGCGGGCAAACACGTCCTGGTCGAAAAGCCCATGGCCATGAATGTCAGCGATGCCGAGGCAATGGTGGCGGCCGCCCGCACGTACGATCGGGTGCTGATGTGTGGCCATATTCTGCGCTACCACGAAGGCTTTCGGCGGCTCCTGAGCCTGCTCGACGATGGCGCGGCGGGACGAGCCGTGCATATCACCACCCGACGCCTGCATCTGACCCCCGGCGCACCCCGCCATGCGCTCTGGGACCTCTGCCCCCATGATCTCTCGATGATCCTGGCCGCCGCCGGGCGGATGCCGGACCGGGTGCGCGCCCATACGCTGGCTGAAACCGTACCGGGCCTTCCCCAGGCGGGCGCGGTGGCGCTCGATTTTGACGACGGACTGACGGCGGAGATTTCCTTTTCCAACATCCACCCGGTCAAACTGCACCAATTCACGGTGGCCGGGACGGCGGCGCAATTGGTGTTTGAAGATTCGAAGCCATGGCCGGAAAAACTCGCTCTCCATCGCCCCGGTCTGGATCCCACAACCGCGCCAATGAGCCGCGAACCTATCGCGCTGGAACCGGGCGAACCATTGGCCGAGCAGGCGCGGGCCTTCCTATCCGCGATTGATGGCGGACCGCTGCCCCCCAGCGGCGCTGAGGAAGGGCTCCGTGTCGTCAGAGTGCTGGCCGCGGCGGCCCGGGCAGCTGAAAGCGGCAGTTTCGAACGACCCTGAATCTCCAGCCCCGCTTATGCCTTAGCCATAATTCCCCTTATACAAGACTAATCCCGGCACTGTAGTCTTGACATCTGCCCCTCCCCCGCCCTACCTACGGGGCAACGGAATGTCTTGAGATTCTTTGGTGAATCGGGGCTAACCCTGTCCCAGCTGCATAAAATTAGGCCCCCCTTAATGGCGAAAAAAACTGCCTCTAAAGTGACCACCCTACGTCCCGTTAAGGCCCGCGTCCTCTCGACGGCCCCAGCCGACGAAAAGCACATCCCTTTCATCGATCTTCAGGCCCAACGCCTGCGCCTAGGCAACCGGATCGAGGCGGCCATGGAACGCGTGCTCAACCACGGCCGTTTCATCAACGGGCCGGAGATCGATGTCCTCGAAGAACGCCTCTCCGAACGATGCGGCGCGCGTCATGTCATTGCCTGTGCATCAGGCACCACGGCGCTATCGCTTGGACTGACCGCGCTCGGCGCGAAATACCGGGACGCCATCTTCGTCCCGGCCTTCAGCTTTGTCTCGCCAGCAGAAGTCATCGCCCGTTTGGGCTGCATCCCGGTCTTCGTCGATGTTGAACGCGATAGCTTCAACATGTCACCGGCAAGCTTGGTGCGCGGCATTGAAACCGCCAAGGAGCAAGGGCTGACTCCGCGCGGGGCCATCGTCATCGACCTGTTCGGCCAACCCGCCGACTACGACGAATTGACAGGCATCGCGACCGGCCATGATATTTGGGTTATGGCCGATGCGGCTCAGAGCTTTGGCGCGGCCTATAATGATACCCACGTCGGCAAACTGGCACGGATCACTGCGACCAGTTTCTTTCCATCTAAACCACTGGGCTGTTATGGCGATGGGGGAGCCATCTTCACCGATTCCGACGTACTGGCCGCCGAAGTGCGTTCGCGCCGCCAGCACGGCCAAGGCGAAGACCGTATGACCCATGTGCGTATCGGCATGAACGGTCGGCTTGATACACTCCAAGCAGCCATTCTTTTAGAAAAACTATCGATTCTCGACGATGAGTTGGCCGCCCGCGAACAAATCGCCGGGCGTTACAACGACGGCCTCGGAGATATCGTGGCGGTACCACGCATCAAGCCAGGCCGCAATTCCACCTGGGCTCAATATACGATACGTCTTGATCCGGGCGAACGCGACGAAGTGCGTGCGGTGCTTGAAAAAGATAACATTCCAACCGCGATCTACTACCACACCGCACTTCACCACCATGCGCCCTATACCGGATATCCTTGCGCTGAGGGGGGCCTCAC
>JBLHLO010000149.1:0-5889 GCA_047621105.1 Alphaproteobacteria bacterium | reverse complement strand
CGGCGGGGTTACGCAAGATGGCGCGCGCGATCGCGATACGCTGGCGCTGCCCCCCCGACAGGCGCACACCGTGTTCGCCCATGAACGTGTCGAAGCCTTCCGGCATGCGGTCGAGGAATTCGGTGGCTACCGCCGCCTCGGCGGCGGCCCGCACCTCATCATCCGTCGCATCAGGACGGCCATAGCGAATGTTGTCCCAGGCATTGGCGGCGAAGATCACCGGTTCTTGTGGCACGATGCTGATGCGTTTGCGCGCTTCCACCGGATCGGCGGTCTTAAGATCCACCCCGTCGATGGAGACCGTGCCCGATTGCGGGTCATAAAAACGCAATACCAATTGGAAGACGGTGGTCTTTCCCGCGCCCGACGGCCCGACCAGGGCAAGGGATTCGCCCGGCAAAATTTTGAGATCAAAATCCTTAAGCGCCGACCGATCGGGGCGCGACGGATAATGGAAGGTCACCCGATCAAAAGTCACCGTGCCTTCGGCGGGCTCAGGCAAGGCCACGGGGTTTTCCGGCGCCATGATTTCGGGCTTTAAGGCCATCAGTTCGAGCAACCGTTCGGTCGCCCCGGCTGCGCGTTGCACGTCGCCATAGACTTCCGACAGGCCACGGGCCGAGCGCGCCATAACCAGGGCATAGAAGATAAAAGCCGACATCTCACCGGCGGTAATCGTCCCCGATAATACCCGATGTCCGCCGACCCAGATCATCACGCCGACCGCGCCGAACATCAGCACGATCACCAGGAAGTTGAGCATCGCCCGTGCCCGGGTGCGGTCCATAGCGGTGCTAAAGGCATTTTCCGCGAGGCCCGCATAGGAGGAACGGTCGAGAATTTCATGGCTGAACGCCTGCACGGTGCGGATGTTGTTCAGGGATTCTTCGGCAAAGGCACCGGTTTCGGCGATCCGGTCCTGGGCAAAGCGCGACAACCGGCGCACCCGCTTACCGAACACGACGATGGGCACCACCACCAGCGGCACGATCAGGAAAATCGGACCGGTCAAACCAAACGACGTCCACATCAACATGGCAAGGCCGCCGACCAACATCATGAAATGGCGCAGCGCCAGTGACACCGATGAGCCGACCATACTTTGCAGCACGGTGGTGTCGGTGGTCAGCCGCGATAGAATTTCACCGATCTTCGTGGTTTCAAAAAATGAAACCGACAAGCCGACTACGTGATCGAACACCCGGCGGCGCAAATCGGTCGCCACCCGTTCGCCAAGCCAAGAGATCAGATAGAAACGTCCATAGACCGCAAATGCCATCACCAGCACGACGATCAACAACGCAACAAGCGATTGATCGAGCAGCGCCGGGTTGGCCTTGGCAAAACCTTCGTCGACCAAATATTTAAGGCCGACGCCCATGGCCAATACCGCCGCCGAACTGACGGCGAGCGAGACCAGAAAACCGAAAATTTGAAGACGGTAAGGCTTTAGGTAGGGCCATAAGGCGCGCAACACCCGAAGGTTGCCGCCGCTGCGGTGCATGGTCTGTGTGCGTGTACTGCCGCTGTTATAGCCGTGGCCGCCGAGGCCACCCATACTGAAGCTCATCCCGGGATGTTTCCTTCTTCGCTTATATTTTCTCGTATTCTACACCCGGCGGGCCCTAGAAAAGGTTACTATTTTTAGCCCCAAAACCGCTTACGGCACCGCCGCCAGCACCTTGCAAATGCCCGCCGTCAGGCGGTCAAGATCGGCCCGGGCCATGGTCAAGGCGGGGGTCAGGTAGATGATGCGGCCAAAGGGCCGGACCCAGAGCCCGGCCTCGATAAATGCAGCACGTAGCCGGGTGAGCCGGTCAAACGGCAACGTGTCCAGTTCCACCACGCCAATCGCGCCCCGCGCCCGCACGTCACGCACCCCGGCAAGGGCGCGGGCCGAGGTCAGGCCTTCTAACAGGGCAGCCTCAAGCGCCCGGGCCTGCCCAGCGCGTGGTTCACGCTCGAATAGATCGAGCGAGGCATTGGCCGCGGCGCAAGCCAGCGGGTTGGCCATGAAGGTCGGCCCATGCATGAAAGCCTTATCGAGGTCATCGCCGAGGAAGCTTTCAAAAATATGTTCCGTCGCCAATGTCGCCCCCATGCCGAGCGCCCCACCGGTCAAGGCCTTACCAAGGCACAGGATATCGGGCTGGACCCCGGCACCCTCGCAGGCGAATAACGGCCCGGTGCGGTGAAAGCCGGTAAATATTTCATCGGCAATGACCAACAACCCGCGCGCTTGCGCCTCTCCCACCACGGCACGGATGGTTTCCTGATCATGAAAAATCATGCCGCCGGCACCTTGGACCGAGGGTTCAAAAATTACCCCAGCGAGCGTGTCTTTATGGGCATCGAGCAATTGCACGTAGGCCTCAATGCCCGCAGGGCCTGACGGCAGTTCCGCCATGATCTGTTCGGACAACATCGGCGCAAAGGCACGGGCAAAACCCGCATCATCGGAGACGCTCATCGCGGCAAAAGTATCGCCGTGATAACCGCCCTTAAAACAGAGAAATTTTGTGCGGCCCACTTCGCCCCGGTTGATCCAACTTTGCAGCGCCAGTTTGAGCGCCACCTCGACCGCAGTCGAACCGGAATCGGAAAAGAAGGCGCGGGATAAATCACCGGGGGCTAATGCGGCAAGACGGCGGGCCAAATCCAGCGCCCCTTGATGGGCAAGGCCGCCAAGCATGACATGGGGCATCTTCTCAGCCTGGGCCTTCAGTGCCGCGGTGATATGGGGATGATTGTAACCGTGGCAGGCCGTCCACCAAGACGCCATGCCGTCGATCAACGCCCGGCCATCTTCCAAGATTATGCGCGTGCCCGCCGTGGCAGCAACGGCGATGGGCGGCGCTTCGATCCCCATCTGGGTATAGGGTAACCAGATATGGGGAAGGCCCGCCTGTAACCAGCCGGGCGGCTTATTCACAGGGCGAGGCTCACGGTTGTCTGCTCACGGTTGTCTGCTCACGATTGTCCACTCATTTAGGCGCACTCATGGGTTTGAGACCGAGGCGGCCCATCAGCTGTTTATCGGCGTTGGCTTCCGGGTTGGGCGTGGTCAGCAGTTTTTCGCCATAGAAGATCGAATTCGCCCCCGCTAAAAAGGCCAGCGCCTGGGTCGCCTCATCCAATTCATGACGCCCGGCGGCAAAACGCACCATGGAAGCGGGCATCATGATCCGCGCCACAGCAATGGTACGAACGAAATCGATCGGATCGATGCGATCCAGATCGGCATAGGGCGTGCCTTCAATGGCAATCAGCATATTGATCGGCACCGATTCGGGGTGCGGGTCCATCCCGGCCAGGGTGGTCAACAAGGCAGCACGATCCGCCACCCCCTCCCCCATGCCGAGGATTCCGCCGCAACACACTTTCATCCCCGCATCGCGCACCGAAGCCAGGGTGTCGAGCCGGTCGCGATAGCTGCGGGTGGTGATCACTTCACCGTAATATTCTTCCGAGGTGTCGAGGTTATGATTGTAGTAATCAAGCCCCGCATCCTTCAGGCGCTGGGCCTGTGCATCATCCACCATGCCGAGCGTCGCGCAGGTCTCCAGCCCCAGGGACTTGACCGCACCGATCATGTCGCAGACCGCATCGAGTTCGTGATCCTTGGGGCTGCGCCAGGCGGCACCCATGCAGAAGCGTTGCGCGCCGGCATCCTTTGCCTCTTGCGCCCGGGCCAGCACATCTTCCTGCGCCATCAGTTTTTTGGCCTTGAAAGCCGTCTCATAACGCGCCGATTGGGCGCAATATTTGCAATCTTCCGGGCAGCCACCGTCCTTGATGTTCAAAAGCGTCGAAAGCTGCACCTCATTGGCGTCGAAATACCGCCGGTGCAGCGATTGGGCGCGAAACAACAGATCGTTGAACGGCAGGTCCAAAAGTGCGGCAGCCTCTTCCCGGGTCCAGTCAAAGCGGATGTCGGGTTTATCTTGGAGTTCAGGATCGGAAAACTGGGTCGCCATACTGGGGGCCTTGCAAGATTTTAGGGGTTACGAACGTGGCTTGAACCCTAGTCAATCCCGCGCGCGGGCGCAATCGGGGGTTATCCGGGTAGGGTCTTAGGTTGCCATGGCGAGGTCCACCAATGACCCAAAGCGGATGTTGGGTACTATGCGCTTGTGCTATGCGACACGCGCTTTGGGGCCCTGGACGTAACGCCATTCGTGCGACAGCCCCATATAAAGTCCAACACACATAACCAGAAGGACCACCGTAAACGGCAGCCCAACGGTGATAGCAGCGGCCTGCAGCGCGCCGAGCGCGTCGGCGCCGCCGCCGAACAGCAGGGCACCCGCGATGACGCCCTCCATGACGGCCCAGAAAATCCGTTGCGGCACCGGTGCGTCGAGCTTGCCGCCCGACGTGATGCTGTCAATGACCAGCGAGCCGGAATCGGACGATGTGATAAAAAACACCAGCACTAGCACGATAGCGATAAACGAGGAAATTTCCACCATTGGCAGGTTCTGGAGCATCTGAAACATGGCGAGCGACACTTCGCCGATACCCTTCGCCAGCGCGCCGATCTCGTTCTGCGCCTGGTCCAGGGCCGCCCCGCCGAAGCTCGCCATCCAGATTAGCGTCACCAGGGTCGGCACCAGGAGCACCGCAATGAGGAATTCCCGGACTGTGCGGCCTTTGGATATCCGCGCGATAAACATGCCGACAAAGGGCGACCAGGAAATCCACCACGCCCAGTAAAACACCGTCCAGCCGTGGAAGAATTTATCGTCCTCTCGCCCAAACCAGCTGCTCAGCGGAATGATGGTTTCAGCATAGGTAACGGCCGTTGTGCCGATCGAGGTAAAGATGACGAGTGTGGGGCCCGCCACGACCACGAACACCAGCAACAACGCGGCAAGCAACATATTTATATTGCTCAGAAATTTCACACCACCTTCGAGGCCGCGCACGACGGAGATGGTCGCAACGGCTGTAACGCCGATGATGACGGCGACCTGGGTAGCGATGCCGCTATCGATCCCGAACAGGAATTTGAGTCCGCCCGCAGCCTGCTGCGCGCCGAATCCTAGAGAGGTTGCGAGCCCGAAGATGGTCGCAAGGACGGCGACGATATCGACCACATGGCCGACCCAGCCCCAGGTCCAGTCTTTCAACAGCGGGTAAAATCCCGACCGGATGGTGAGCGGCAGACCCTTGTTATAGGTGAAAAAAGCCAGCGACAATCCAACCACCGCATAGATCGCCCAAGGGTGGAGCCCCCAATGGAACATGGTCGCACCCAGGGCGGCATCGGCCCCCTGCGGTGTCCGGGGTGCCGCGTTGAGCGGCGTGCCGTACCAGTCGGTGTAATAAGCCGTGGGCTCGGCGACGCTCCAGAACATCAGCCCGATGCCCATACCGGCGGCGAACAGCATGGAGAACCAGGAAAACATCGAGAATTCCGGTTTGGCGTCGAGCCCGCCAAGCCGGATTTTGCCGAAAGGCGACACAATTAACGCCAGACAAAAGAGCACGAAAACGTTGCCGCCGACCATGAACAACCAGTCGAAATTACTGATCGACCATCCCTTGGCGCCGGCAAAAACGGCCTTCGCAGATTCCGGCGCCATCAACGTGCCCATCACGAATATCAGGATGAGAACGGCCGTGATCCAGAATACCGGATTGTGCAGCTCCATCCCGTAACGCTGCAGATTGTCCTGTCCGATCTGATAGTCGGTCCGATAACGTTGTGGCATGGTCGCGTCCCCCGATTCCGTCGACAGGTCGCTCTAGGCGGTGAGCCGATAGTCCAGGATGCCCCAGGCGAGATAGCCGCGGTCGGCGCCGTCGACCCAGTGCTGCAGCCCCTTGATCATGTTGTCCACGTAGGTCTGGCCGGAAAGCTTTACCGCCTCGTCATAGCGATCC
>JBLHLO010000148.1:0-5897 GCA_047621105.1 Alphaproteobacteria bacterium | reverse complement strand
CGCACCATCGGCGCCGATGCGGCCCTTGAACTCCTGGCCGAAGCGAATTAGGGGGGCACCCAGTTTCTTGGCCCGCGCTTCGATCACCGTCGCGGCATGCGCGTGTTGCGGGCCGGTGACGCAAGGTACGCCGGGTTTCACGATGCCCGCTTTTTCATAGGTGATATCGCTGAGCGTCGTGCCTAGGAATTGCTGATGATCCCGCGCCACCGGGGTGATCACCGAGACCCGGGGCGTCACCACATTGGTTGCGTCGAGCCGGCCGCCGAGCCCAACTTCAAGCAGCGTAACATCGGCGCGGGCGCGGGCGAAGGTGAGAAATGCCGCCGCCGTGGTGATCTCGAAAAAGGTGATGGGATGGCCCCGGTTGGCGGCTTCGCAGGTACGCAAGGCATCGTCCAATGCGCGTTCGCTAATCAGGCGCCCGGCGACACGGATACGTTCATGAAAACGCACAAGATGGGGTGATGTATAGACATGGGCTTTGAGGCCCGCGGCTTCGAACATGGCGCGCAAATGAGCGACCACCGATCCTTTGCCGTTGGTGCCGGCGACATGGATGACCGGCGGCGATTTGCGTTCGGGATGGCCGAGGGCGGCCAACAGCCGTTCGATACGGCCCAGTGAAAGGTCGATGAGTTTGGGATGAAGCGCTTCCAGGCGCTTGAGCGTGGCCTCACTCGCCAGGGGCGGGCCTCGTTTCCGGGGCGTCCGTACCGGCGCCGGGCAGCGGCACCACGTCACCGGCAGGTTTTGGGTGGCACAATAGGCCAAGCAATTTTATCAATGTGTCACGCATATCGCTGCGGGGCACAACCATGTCGATCATGCCGTGTTCCAACAGGTATTCGGCGCGTTGGAATCCCTCGGGCAGGGTCTCGCGGATGGTGTCTTCAATCACGCGGGTGCCGGCGAAGCCGATGATCGCACCCGGCTCGGCAATGGCGACATCTCCCAACATGGCAAAAGATGCCGACACGCCACCGGTAGTCGGGTCGGCGAGCACGACGATGTAAGGTAGGCCCGCGTCGCGGAGCTGGGACACGGCAACCGTGGTGCGCGGCATTTGCATCAGTGACAGGATGCCTTCCTGCATGCGGGCGCCGCCCGATGACGGGAAGACGATCAGTGGGGCCTCTTGAACAACCGCAAGTTTCGCCGCAGTGACAAATCCCTCGCCAACCGCAACGCCCATGGAGCCGCCCATGAAACGGAAATCGAACGCGGCTATGACGGCGGGCACGCCACCGATCTTGCCATGGGCGACCATGATGGCGTCGTCCACCTTGGTCTTGTGGCGTGATTCCTTGAGTCGCTCGGAATAGCGCTTCTGGTCGCGAAAGCGCAGCGGGTCATCCACGGTGTCGGGTAATTCGACCAGTTGATAGCTATCGGGGTCGAACACCATGTCGAGCCGTTCTTTGGCCGAAATCCGCAAATGATGACCACAATGGGAGCAGACGTGCAGGTTGTCCGCCAGCTCGCGGTGAAAAATCATTTGTTCGCAAGCCGGACATTTATGCCACAGGTTTTCGGGCACATTTTCGCGGCGCGTGAAGGCGCGGATTCGGGGGGGGATAAGATTTCTAAGCCAGTTCATGCGAAGTTTCCGAAATTGTCATTACTCGAAATTGCTGGTTTTAGCCGCTTGTCCAAATCATCTGGCCTAGTGCCGTGCTTGGGCGACACCATCGGCCAATGCGGAGACGAAGCCCAGCGCCTCCCCGACCAAACCTGCGCTGGCGCGGCCCTTGGCGTCAAGCCCTTGGCGTATTTTTTCGACCAGTGCCGATCCGACCACGGCGGCATCGGCAACACGGGCGATTGCGGCAGCCTGTTCGGGCGTCTTGATGCCGAAGCCGACGGCGATGGGCAAATCCGTGCGGCGGCGCAATCGTTCGACGCGCCCGCCCACATCACCGGCATCGGCGACTTGCGTGCCGGTGATTCCGGTGATCGACACGTAATAAATAAAACCGGATGTGTTGGATAAGACTTTATCCATGCGGACTTCATCGGTGGTTGGCGTTGCCAGGCGGATAAAATCCAATCCGGCGTCGCGCGCGGGCAGGCACAGCTCGGTATCTTCTTCCGGCGGCAAGTCGACGACGATCATTCCGTCGACGCCTGCGTCTTTGGCATCGGCCAGAAACCGGGTGTTGCCGTATATATAAATCGGGTTGTAATACCCCATCAGCACGATTGGTGTTGTGTCGTCGCTTGTCCGGAAGCGACGCACCAGATCAAGGGTCTTGATCATAGTCTGGCCAGATTTCAGCGCGCGCAAGCTTGATGCCTGGATCGCGGGGCCATCGGCCATGGGATCAGAAAACGGCATGCCGAGTTCGATGACGTCGGCGCCCGCGCCCGGTAGTTTTGTAACTAGCTCAAGAGAGGTGTCGAAATCGGGATCCCCAGCCGTAACGAAGGTGACAAGCCCGGCGCGTCCTTGCGATTTAAGGGCGGCAAAGCGGGCCCGGAGACGATTGCTCACAGTGCCGTTCCCAGGTGATGGGCGACCGAGAACACATCCTTGTCGCCGCGCCCGCATAGGTTCATGACCAAAAGGTGGTCTTTGGGCTGGGTTGGGGCGAAACGCATTACATGGGCGAGCGCATGCGCCGGTTCGAGCGCCGGCAGAATGCCCTCGAGCCGGGCGCAAGCCTTGAACGCGGCGAGCGCCTCGGCATCAGTGGCCGGCACGTAATGGACGCGGCCTGTTTCATGCAGCCAGGCATGTTCGGGCCCGATGCCGGGGTAATCGAGCCCGGCAGAAATGGAATGGGCTTCGGTGATCTGGCCATCGGCATCCTGTAACAGGTAGGTCCGGTTGCCGTGCAGCACACCAGGCGACCCGGCGCTGATCGAGGCGGCATGGCGACCGGTCTCGATCCCTTCACCGGCGGCTTCGACGGCGTACATGGCCACGCTTTCGTCGTCGAGGAATGGATGGAACAGGCCGATGGCGTTGGAACCGCCGCCGATGCAGGCGACCAATGTGTCGGGCAGACGACCTTCGGCCGCCATGATTTGTTCGCGGGTTTCACGTCCGATGACCGACTGGAAATCGCGCACCATGACCGGGTAGGGATGCGGTCCCGCCGCCGTGCCGATCAAGTAATAGGTGTTTTCAACATTGGCGACCCAGTCGCGCAACGCTTCATTCATCGCGTCCTTGAGGGTGCGCGAGCCGGACGAGACGGGAATGACTTCGGCACCCAACAGTTTCATGCGGAAAACATTGGGCTGTTGGCGCTCAATATCCGTTTCGCCCATGTAGATCGTGCACGACAAGTTGAAGCGCGCACAGACGGTCGCGGTGGCGACGCCGTGTTGACCGGCGCCGGTTTCAGCGATGATGCGTTTTTTGCCCATGCGCCGAGCCAGCAGGATCTGGCCCAGGCAATTGTTGATTTTGTGCGATCCAGTGTGATTGAGCTCGTCGCGTTTGAAATAAATTTTCGCCCCGCCAAGTTCCTCCGTCAGCCGTTCGGCAAAATAAAGCGCCGATGGTCGCCCGGCGTAATGGGTGAGGAAATCCTCTAACTCGGCAGTAAAGGCGGGATCAGCCTTGGCGGCGTTATAGGCGGTTTCGAGCTCTAAAATCAGCGGCATTAATGTTTCGGCGACAAATCGTCCGCCGAAAATACCGAAATGGCCCTCATCATCGGGACCGGTGCGAAAAGTATTGGCTGTGCTCATGACTGGCTCGTTCCGTTGGCGCCGGACTATAGACCTCGTGCGGCGGCCAGAAAAGCGCCGATCATGGCCGGATTCTTGACCCCCGGCGCGCTTTCCAAGCCTGAGGACACATCGACGATCCGCGCGCCGGTCACGGCGATGGCCTTAGCCAGATTCTCCGCCGTCAACCCGCCCGACAATAGCCATGGCCTTGTGCCCCGATAGTCCTTGAGCAAGGTCCAGTCGAAGCTCAGCGCATTACCGCCGGGCAGGGCACCTACCATATCGGCAGGGGGTAAGGCATCGAACAGGATCATATCGGCGACCGCCTCAAGCGCGACTGCGGTGGCCAAGTCGGCAGCGCCGGCCAGCTTGATCGCGCGGATAACCGGCAGGCCAAAACGGTCCCGCAGAACGGTGATTTCATCGGCTGTTTCATGGCCGTGAAGTTGCAAGACATCAAGCGGTACCGCCTCAAGGGTGCGGGCAATGGTATCGGCGCCCGCATCGACGAAAACGCCGACCCGGGTGATCCCGTCCGGCACCAGGGCGGCCAGTTCTGCCGCTTGCGTCAAGGATAGGAAACGCGGTGAGGGCGGGTAGAACATCAACCCGACATGGGCAGCGCCGCCGGTGATGGCGGCGGTCATGGCGGGGGCAGAATTAATCCCGCAAATTTTAACCGCAATGGGCATGTCAGATGCCTTGGATGTCGGTAAGGATGGCGCGTGCCGCAGCCGCCGGGTCGGGGGCGGCGGTAATCGGCCGGCCGATTACCAGGATATCGGCGCCCGCACTTATGGCATCACGGGGCGTCATGACTCGCTTTTGATCGCCAACATCAGCACCGGCAGGCCGGATGCCCGGTGTCACTAGCAGGAAGTCGGGGCCGATCGCCTGACGGATCGGTATAATTTCATGGGCCGAGCAAACAACCCCGTCGAGCCCTGATTCTTGGGCTAGGATCGCCAGCCGGACCACTTGTTCGGTGACGCTACCGGTCACGCCCATGCGATTGATGTCATCGGTCTCAAGCGAGGTCAACACGGTGACCGCAATGACCCAAGGGGGTGGGTGACCGGCCTCGGCGGCGCCTTCGCGGGCGGCTTCGGCGGCAGCCGTCATCATGGCCCGCCCCCCTGTGGCATGAACGTTGATGATCTTAGGGCCAAGCCGAGCCGCGGCGCGGACCGCGGCGGCCACAGTATTGGGAATGTCGTGATATTTGAGATCGAGGAACAGCCCCCCATCGCGGGCCGCGTCCAACACCTGACGCACGCCGTCAGGCCCCGCCGCCGAAAAGAACTCAAGGCCGAGCTTGAGGCCGAGGCCGAGGCCACCGATCCCCTGGGCCAGGGTTATGGCGCGGGCCACGTCGGGCGTGTCGATGGCGCAGTAGATGCGAGGTTCTGTATCTAAATCGGGCATCGGATCGATTCGGGTTCAGGTTTGGTTGGCGCGGGTTATAGCCCGCAAAGGCGGGTTGGGGTAGCGCGCTCAATCACCGGCGGCAATCAGGGCGCGGCGGCGCTTATCATCACTGTCGATGGCGGGAGCTTGGGCGGCGTGGCGTTGTGCCGCCGCCAAGGCTTCCTCAAGGCGGGCATTTTCCGCCGCCAGCTTACGGTCGTGGCGCGCCAGGCGATACCGCGAAAGGCGTGGCCCTAGTGCTGAAAACCAAGCGTAGGCCCAGGTGATCACCGCCCCGATGATGAAAGCCCCGAGTACGGCAGCCGAAACCGGAAGCTCCAGTTCAAACGGAAAGGGCCAAAGCTTGAGAGTGACGGGCGTCTGATTGACGGCGGCAAAGGCCCCGGCCAGAGCCAGGACGGGGATGGCGATAATCCAGAAGATGAGCCGCATGGCTATAGTCCCAACCAGGGAGTGGGGGGCGCGACCTCCGGGCAGAGGCGCTTTGGCGACCTTGCAACGCGGAAGCGCGGGGCCGTCTTAGTCGCCGGCGTTCAACCGCTCGCGCAGCTGTTTGCCGGTCTTGAAGAAGGGAACATGTTTTTCGGCAACGCTAACTGATTCGCCGGTGCGTGGATTGCGCCCGACGCGTGAATCACGTTGTTTGACCGAAAAGGCGCCGAAACCCCGGAGCTCTACCCGGTCACCCCGGGACAATGCTGTGGTGATCTCATCAAAAATCGCGGTCACGATGCGCTCTACATCACGGTGGTAGAGATGTGGATTTTTCTCGGCAAGGCGCAGAA
>JBLHLO010000147.1:0-5909 GCA_047621105.1 Alphaproteobacteria bacterium | reverse complement strand
CTGATGCAGGGGCGGCTCTTCCCAATTGGGCAAGACGCGGCGCATGTAATTCGATGGCGTGGTGTAATTGATCCCCCAATGCAGTGCGCCCGCCGAATTGGGCCCGGCCGGATAGACGGTAAAGCGCGGCGCCTTGGGATTATGGCCGCAACCAAGTTCCGTCACCTTGCCGCCGGTGATCATTTCACGCAGGATATCAGCCTCGTGCGATTTGCCGTGCACCTTGACCACTTCGGTGTTTTTCCATTCGACGCCGATCTTTTCGGCGAACGGCTCCTTGAAGCCGATCCCCCATTGCGGATAAAGAATCCCCTCCATCTCCGCCACTGCCCCCGGTTCGCGCTTGAAGGCTTCGCGGTCATAGATATTGGGCCCATGGGCCGGCAGGTAATGAACATAACAGCCGGGTTCTTCCGCCACGGTGGAGCCGCGCCAGCGATTGGTATCGAGCATATTATCGACCATTTTGGCGGTGAACTTGATCGTCACGTCCGAGCCGCGCGGATCAGAAAAATTCATGTCAAAGGATGTGCCGCGCGGGAACATCGCCGCATTGGCGCGGGTAATCTCGCCCACCAGTTCCGGCGGGAAACGGCCTTGCGGCGTATCCAATAGATCGAGGTTGCGGAAATAGGTGATCTTGACCCAACGCTGGCCCTGTTCCTTGCGCAGCCTGGTAAACAACGGCGCATTCACGCTGGCATACCAAGTAGCCATGATGAAATCGGCATCCTCCGCCAAAGCTACTGCCTCGGGCGGGCAATCGGTCAATTGGGTGGTCGGCGCCATAAATTCGCGCACCGTTGCCCCACGCGCCGCAGCGATACCGGAAACCGCATCCACCACCCGGCGATCCAAAAGCGGATCGGTCAGCAAGACCACCCGCTCCGCGCCCTTGATGGCAAACACCCGGGCCATGTTGTCGACCGCCTGAAAATGATGGTGCAGCTGGGTATTGGGGGTGACATCAGCGGGCGGCATGGCGCGCGCCGTTGCTGAGGCCAGGATGTCGTCACGGGTGGGCGGTGTATGGCTCATGGTATCTCCTCTTTAGGCGGGCATTTTCCGCCGCCTGGCTTATGGGCGCAAGGGGGCCGGAAACACGCCCCCTAAAACACACTAAGCCCGGTGCGTGTGGTGAATAGTTCGAGCGCCCGCACCCCGGCCAAGGAATTGCCGCCCTTGTCCAGCGACGGCGACCATACGGCAATGGCGAGGCGCCCCGGCACCACGCCAACGATGCCGCCCCCGACACCACTTTTCGCTGGGATGCCGATACGGTAGGCAATGTCACCGGCAGCATCATAGGTGCCGCAGGTCAGCATCAAGGCATTGATGCGCTTGGACTGAGCCGACGAAACAATGCGCGTGCCCTCCGCATCCTTGCCATCCCGGGCCAGAAACAAAGCGGCACGGGCCAGATCGGCGCAGGTCATCGCGAGCGCGCATTGGTGAAAATAGACGTCGAGCACATCATCCACGGCACCAATGAGATTACCTTCGGCCTTCAGAAAATTAGCCAACGCCCGGTTACGAAAACCGGTTTCGGCCTCAGACTGCGCCACGATCTCGTCATAGCCAATGGCTTGATCGCCAGAAAGGGCCCGCATGAAGTCCAACAGGGTATCCTTAGCACCGGGCTTTTCTTTGAGCAGCGCATCGGTCACCACATGGGCCCCGGCATTGATGAAGGGATTGCGCGGAATGCCGTGTTCATATTCGAGCTGCACCAGCGAATTAAACGCGCTGCCCGATGGTTCGCGCCCGACCCGCTTCCACAGCTTGTCGCCGACATGACGCAGCGCCAGGGTCAGGGTGAAGAGTTTGGAAATGCTTTGGATCGAAAACGATTCCATGGCGTCACCGGCGACGGCGCGATCGCCATCAACCGTATGGACCGCGATTCCGAATTTATCACGCGGCACGCAGGCCAACGCCGGGATATAATCGGCCACCCGGCCACGGGCGAACAGCGGCTTTACTTCCTCGGCAATGCGCGCGATGACCGGCTGATAATCCATAGGGCTCTCCTTGCCCCGACTGGCACAAGCGCCGGGCAATGGTATTGTGGCACAGGCTTGGGACGAACATAACGGGGGAATGGGCGGGTATGACCATCTTTATCAACGAAAAACATATCGCGGACATGCATGCATCGGGCCTCGTTTCGATGAGCGATTACATCGATGCGGTGGAAGCGGCCTATGGGGACCAAGGGGCGGGCGCCTTCGAAATCCTGCCGCGCACCAATTTCTGGATCGACGTGCCGGGGCGCAAGCGCCGGGGCTCGCTCAAGGTCGCCGGCGCTGCCCTCAAAGGGGTCGGCGTCATGGGGGCGTCGCTCTATTCGGGCGGCTATGGCGGCATGAACCTCTGGGTGACGCTGTATGACGCCAACACCGGCAAGGTGCCCGCCATCCTGCATGGCCATATCATCGGCAAGATGAAGACCGGTGCCACCTCGGCCATGGCGGCCAAGCATATGGCGCGCGCCGATGCCAAGATCGTCGGTGTCCTGGGTTCGGCCTCCCAGGCCCGCACCCAATTGCAGGGCCTCGCCGCCGTGCGCGACATCAAGGAGTTGCGCGTCTTCAGCCCCAAGGCCGAAAACCGCCAGGCCTTCGCCGCCTGGGCGGGAGAAACGATCCCAGGGCTCACTGCCCACGCCGTGGATAAGGCGGAGGACGCGGTACGCGGTGTCGATATCCTGGTCACCATCACCAATGCCAAGGAACCGATCCTGGAAGCCGACTGGCTTTCACCGGGTACCCATTGCAGCATTGTCGGGGCCCATTACGTGGGCGCGCGCGAAATCGACGGCGCGACATTGAAACGCGGCCGTGTGATCGTTGACGATCTGGAGCAGGCGTTTAACGAAAAGGGCGAAATCCTGATTCCGCTGGCGGCCGGGGAGATCACCCGCGACCACGTCTTGGGCTGTATCGGCGACGTGCTGGCGGGCCGCATACAGGGGCGCACGTCCCCGGACGAGATCACAATGTTTTTATCGGGCGGCACCAGCCTCGAATATATGGGGGCGTCTGCCATGTTGGCCCGAAAAGCCCAGGAAGCCGGGATCGGCCAGGTGCTTGAGTATGAAGAATGCCGCTAAAATTTCTGGGAAAATTTCTGCACTATTTGTGATCGGCACGGTCAGAAAATATTAGTAATTTGCTGATTAAAGTAATGGCGATGTCTTCCACCATGCGGGCATCGGCCAGGACTTTGATTATGTGATTATGAGGGCGCATGCCCAACCGTGGAGAATTTTATGCGATTTCGTAATATCCTCATTTTGATTCTGGTCAGCCCCTTCATCGCTGCGTTCGACGAGAAGCAGGGCGCGCCCTTGATCAAGCAATGTGTTGCCCTTGGCCACAGTGCTGAAAAATGCAACTGCGCCTTGCTGATTCAGGAAAAAATTCTCGGCCCCGATTTTATTGAGGCGATATATCTCCAGGCGACCGGCGATTATAAGGGATACGATAAAAAAGTGCTCGAGATCGCAGCGGCCAATCCCAATTTAAGCAAAACGACGGCCAAGGCTCAGAAACAAGCCAAGAAAGAATGTGGCTTTCGGTAATCGTCAGCCCCACGTCCTGAAGAAGAACACCACCCCCTAAATCCAGCGCATACGGGCGCGGTTGTCCCGCCCGGGGAACTCTGCAACATTATACGGGACCGGCACCGATGCCTCTCCATGATGAATAGGAGATTTCCCGATGAAGGGTTACGCGACCGTCTCGTCCCCCTATGCGCGCAAGATTCGCGTGGCCGCCCTTGAAACCGGCCAAGACGGTCTGATCGACTGGCAGATGCTGAGCCGTGAAGAACGCGCCTCGATGATGCCGGGCATCAACCCCTTGGGAAAAGTGCCGGCAGTGGTGCTCGATAGCGGCGAGGCGCTTTATGATTCGCCGGTGATCTGTGCCTATGTCGATTCCCTGCATGACGGTACCAAGCTGATTCCCCCGACCGGACCGGCCCGCTGGCGCACGTTGCGCCGCGAAGCCCTGGGCGACGGGCTCACCGAAGCGGTCGGCAATGTCGCCCAGGAAGGCATGAAGCCCGAAGACAAACAGTTGCAAAGGGTACTCGACCGCCAAGGCGCCAAAGTGGCCGCCGCCCTTGCCGCGCTGAACACCGAAGCGGGGGATTTCCAAACCCCGCCCGGCATGGGCGAAATCTCTATCGCCTGCGCGATCGGGTATATGGACTATCGCGGCGTCGCCCCCGATTGGCAGAAGACCTACCCCACCCTCGCCGCCTGGTACGGTGAGATAAACAAGCGCCCGTCCTTCAGCCAGACCCTGCCAGTGGATAAAGGCTAGGCGCGCGCTGCCTAAGCCGCCCCCCTTGACCGTGGGGCGGACGTCCCTTGATGATGGGCACTCCCTGACATGGAGACCCCCATGACGCGCCGCCTGCACCTTGTCGGTTTCATCCTTGCCTTGGCTGGCGTGCTGGCCCTGGCCCCACAGCCCGCACGCGCGCAAGTGCCGGTGGATTTGGAACTGATCCTGGCCGTCGACGTGTCGGGTTCGATGGACGAGGAAGAAGCGGCCCTCCAACGCAAGGGCTACCTTGATGCGCTGATCAACCCACGCGTGATCCGCGCCATCCGGTCGGGACCATACCGTCGCATCGCACTGACCTATTTGGAATGGGCGGGACTCCATTGGCAAAAAGTGGTGGTCGGTTCGACGCTGGTCCATGACGCCGCCTCGGCCCGCGCCTTCGCCAGCGCCGTCGCCGAAGAACCGGTGATCACCGAACGGCGCACCTCGATCTCGACCGCCATCGATTATGCCATGGCCCTATTTGCCAAAAGCCCGTTCAAGGGCACCCGCCGGGTGATCGACATCTCCGGCGATGGGCCCAACAATCGTGGCCGTCCGGTGCTCTTAGCTCGTGCCGAAGCGCTGGCCCAAGGCGTCACCATCAACGGGCTGCCGATCATCAACGACCGGCCCAACCCGTGGGGGCCGCCGCCCCGCGACCTCGACCTCTATTACCAGGACTATGTGATTGGCGGCCCGGGCGCCTTCATGATCCCGGCCTTGAGCTTCAAGAATTTTGGCCAGGCGGTGCTGGCCAAGCTGATCCGCGAAATCGCGGGCCTGCACGGCTCGATGAGTACACAAGCGGCACGACGATAAGATTCTACTTCATCACCGGCATGACGTAATCGGCGCCGGTGCGCGTGCTCGCGGGCCAGCGGGCGGTCACGGTCTTGAGCTTGGTGTAAAACCGCACCCCTTCCATGCCGTGGATATGATGATCGCCGAACAGTGAGCGTTTCCAACCGCCGAAGCTCATAAAGGCCATCGGCACCGGGATCGGCACGTTGACGCCGACCATGCCCGCCGAAACCCCCGCCGTGAAGGCGCGCGCCGCGTCCCCATCGCGGGTAAAGATCGCCGTGCCATTGCCGTATTCATGCGCATTGACGATATCCAAGGCCGCATCAAACGATGGGGCGCGCACCACCGAGAGTACGGGGCCGAAGATTTCATCCGTGTAGATGCTCATATCCGTTTTGACGTGATCGAACAGGCTGGCGCCGGTGAAGAATCCCCCTTCATAGCCCTGCAAGGTCAGGCCGCGGCCATCGACCACCAGGGAGGCGCCCTCCGCCACCCCTTTATCGACATAACCTTCGACCCGCGCCTTATGGGCAGCGGTCACAAGTGGGCCCATTTCCGCGTCCTTGTCGATGCCGGGGCCGACGCGCAGGGCGCGCGCTTTTGGCGCCAGTTTTTCAACCAGCGCATCCCCCGCTACCCCCACCGCCACGGCGACCGAAACCGCCATGCAGCGTTCGCCCGCCGAGCCATAGGCCGCGCCCATCAGCGCATCGGCGGCAAGATCGAGGTCGGCATCGGGCATCACCACCAGATGATTCTTCG
>JBLHLO010000146.1:0-5919 GCA_047621105.1 Alphaproteobacteria bacterium | reverse complement strand
ACAGATGGGCGAGCCCCGATGCGCGCATGGCATCCATCACGTCGGGGGGAATTGGTCATCAATGCGCTGGCTACGGCACCACCCTCGCCACCAAGCACCCCGGTGATTCGAGCATGAAAATCGCGCCGCATTTCGGCCAAAGCGGCACTGAAGCGCTGCCACAACCCACGTCCAGCAACATCACCGGCACGGGCGAGGATACCGCGGCGTACCAAAGGCAAAGCCGACACCGCCTAATTGCCGGAACCAGGCATCGCGGGCAAAATCATAGGCACCCGGCGCTGATGGTGCGGGTGGCGGCATCAACACCGCCGTCAGGGCGACGCGATCGCCGATATGAATACCTGAAGCCGTGCCGCGAAGACGCAACCGCACCCGGACCGGCGTCACTTCCGGTTTCAACCGCCGAATTCGAGGAGCCGAAAGCGTTACCCGTGCGCCCTTGAGGCCGGGCTCAATGGCAATCAGCGTGCCTTCGATATTGGTCGGACCCAGGCGCCGTTCGATCACCGGCGCCGCCGAAGAGACTGCATGCCAACGCGCAACAGTAAAACCCGCCGCTACCGCAGTGACCGTAAGGGCAATCCCTGCCCGGCCCCGCTCCTGCGCGCCCGCCACCGGCCAGCCAAGGCAATCACCCCGCCCAACAGGCAGACAAATTCACCGGGCCCGGCAGGTGGTTCCACCGGAAGGGCAAAATAAACCGCGATACCGGCCCCGAATGCGACCGGCAACCACAAGGCCCAACGGGCGCGTTCCGCGATAAATAGCCCCGCCAGGGTGGTGTTAATCACCCCCCATCGCCAGGTAGCGTCTCCACGCCAGCGGATTAAGCGCGCCGTCATGCTGGGTCGTCCATCCTGCCTGCCCGACATATCGCCTATTTCCCCCGCTTCTTCTCAGGCCAAATGGTGCCAGGCGCGGGAATATGCTACTAACCCTCCGCGCCCCGTCAGTTCGGGGTAAAAGCTTAGCAAGCGGAACCCATGAGAGCCATGTCAGACACACCCACAGCCAGTTCACAAAAAGTCGTCACCCGTTTTGCACCAAGCCCAACCGGCTTCTTGCATATCGGCGGGGTACGCACGGCCCTGTTTAACTGGCTTTATGCCCGTCATCACAATGGAACCTACCTGCTGCGTATCGAAGACACCGACCGCGAACGCTCGACCGAAGCAGCGATCGACGCCATCCTTGAGGGACTTGATTGGATGGGCCTTTCCGGTGACGCTCCCCCGACCTTTCAATTTGCCCGCGCTACCCGTCATGGGGAAGTCGCAGCCCAATTACTCGCAGCGGGCCATGCCTATCATTGTTACGCCAGCCCCGAAGAACTTCAGCAGATGCGCGATCAGGCCAAGGCCGAGGGACGCTCTATGCGCTATGACGGGCGCTGGCGGGACCGTGACCCGGCTGATGCCCCACCGGACATCAAACCAGTCGTTCGCCTCAAGGCGCCGCAAGACGGCGAAACGCGGGTCCATGACCTGGTCCAGGGTGAGGTAACTGTCGCCAATTCTGAACTTGACGACATGGTCCTGCTGCGCTCCGACGGTACGCCCACCTATATGCTATCCGTAGTTGTCGATGATCACGATATGGGCATCAGTCATGTCATTCGTGGGGATGATCACCTGACCAACAGTTTCCGCCAGTTTCAGATATATGATGCGCTCGGCTGGGCACCCCCCGCCTTTGCCCATATGCCGTTACTCCACGGGCCCGACGGTGCCAAGCTTTCGAAACGTCACGGCGCGCTGGGTGTCGAAGCATATCGGGATATGGGATTTCTCCCTGAGACGATGTTTAACTATCTACTAAGGCTCGGCTGGAGCCATGGCGACGACGAGATCATCTCCCGCGAAGACGCAATCCGCTGGTTTGATCTCGACGCCGTTGGCAAGTCGGCCGCTCGCTTTGACATGGCCCGGCTGACCAGCCTCAATGCCCATTACATCAAAGAAACCGGCGATGAGCGATTGCTGGACCTGATCGCGCCTAAAATTATGGAGCAAATTGGTTCAGTCATCGGTGATGCTGAACGGGCACGATTAAAATCCGCCCTCCCCGGGCTTAAGCCACGCGCCACCACCCTTATTGAACTCGCCGATAAAGCCACCTTCTACGTCACCCCCCGCCCACTTAACCTGACCGACAAAGCCGCCCAACAGGTTACCGGCCCTGGCGGGGAGCACCTTCTGGCACTCTCAACCGTGCTGGAAGGTCTCGAAAGCTGGTCCCACGATGCCCTGGAGGCCGCGATCAAGTCCCATGCCGATAATGCGGGCGCCAAGCTCGGCCAAGTTGCCCAGCCCTTGCGGGCTGCACTTACTGGCAAGACGGAATCGCCCAGCCTGTTCGAGGTGCTTGAGATTTTGGGGCGAGAAGAAAGCCTAGGCCGCATCAAGGATGCCCTCGGCTGAGGGCAATTTTAGATAATAGGCCTGAATAACGCCTCGCAACCCCTTCGCTAGACACGGATTTTTAATCTGAAGCCTTTAGTCTGCGAATTGCTATATGGCGCCAGCCAAGATAGGATGGCGCATGAAACGAAATAGGGTTAACGGCTGCGCCAGCTGGCAAATACAGTGACGCGGGCCTGTTCGGGTACGGGCAGGAAGCAACCAAGAAAGAGTAGAAATGGCCAAAAAGGGACCCACACAAAGCGTCACCCTGACCGATAATGTTACCGGCAAACAGGTTGATTTCCCCCTTCTGACCGGCACTATCGGCCCCAAGGTGATCGATATCCGCAAACTCTATGCGGAAACTGGCTATTTCACCTACGATCCGGGCTATACGGCCACCGGCTCCACCGAATCCAAAATCACCTACATTGATGGCGACCTGGGGGTGCTTCTTCATCGCGGTTACTCAATTGAGGATCTCGCCGAAAAAAGCGATTTCATGGAGACTTGCTACCTTCTGCTCAAGGGTGAGTTGCCGACCAAGGACCAAAAGGCCGAATTTGAGACGACCATCAGCCGTCACACCATGGTGCATGAGCAACTGAACTATTTCTTCCGGGGCTTTCGCCGCGACGCCCATCCCATGGCCATCATGTGTGGCGTCGTCGGGGCACTTTCGGCCTTCTATCACGATTCAACCGATATCAGCGATCCCCACCAACGGATGATCGCGTCCTACCGGCTGATTGCCAAGATGCCGACCATCGCTGCCATGGCCTATAAATATTCCATCGGCCAGCCTTTCATGTACCCGCGCAACGACCTCAAATATGCCGAAAACTTTCTCTACATGATGTTCGGCGTGCCGTGTGAAACGTTCCAGATCAACCCTATCCTGTCCAAAGCTATGGACAAGGTTTTCACACTCCATGCCGATCACGAACAAAACGCCTCGACCTCGACCGTGCGTCTGGCCGGGTCCACCGGCGCCAATCCATTCGCTTGCGTCGCTGCCGGCATTGCCTCGTTGTGGGGACCCGCCCATGGGGGTGCCAACGAAGCCGTGCTGAAGATGCTAGGTGAGATCGGCCACAAGCGGCATATCAAGGCCTACCTCAAACGGGTCAAGGACAAGTCAGATCCCACCATGTTGATGGGTTTTGGCCACCGCGTTTATAAAAATTATGATCCACGCGCCAAAGTCATGCAGAAGACCTGCCATGAAGTTCTCAAGGAGCTCAATGTCCGTGATGAACCGCTCCTTGATCTCGCGCTGGAGCTTGAACAGATTGCGCTCAATGATTCCTATTTCGTCGACCGCAAGCTCTACCCCAATGTTGATTTTTACTCAGGTATTATCCTTAAGGCGATGGGCTTCCCGACGTCCATGTTCACCGTGCTGTTTGCCGTCGCGCGCACCGTCGGCTGGATCGTCCAATGGAATGAACTGATCGAGGACAAGGAACAAAAGATTGGCCGTCCGCGGCAAATCTATACGGGCAAGGCACAACGCCCGTTTGTACCGATCAACAAACGTAAATAGCTTCCGACTAATCCTGCATATACAAAGGGCGTCCCAACGGGCGCCCTTTTCGCTGGAATCACTTAGGTCAGCGCGTCAGCAATTCAATGCGATAGCCATCTGGGTCTTCGATAAAAGCCAGGGTATTTCCCGAGGGGCGTTTCTTTGGGGGCACAGAAATCTTGACTCCTTCTTGAGCAAGCGCTTCACAAACAGCCGCAACATTGGGTACACCAATGGCAATATGGCCATAGGCTGTCCCTAGTTCGTAGCCCTCCTCACGGTCCCAATTGTAGGTTAGTTCTATCACCCCGGTGTCGGCTTCCTCTCCATATCCGACGAACACCAATGTGTATTTACCGTCGGCATCATCGCGCCGACGCAGCAGTTTCATGCCGAGATGGCGGGTATAGAAATCTATGGATTTATCAAGATCCCGCACCCGTAACATGGTGTGCAATAGGCGCGCACGGCCTAACGACTCTTTTGCAGAAACATCTTCCACGCTGTCATTCATGGCATTCTCCCAAAACTGTGCTGAATATAATGCAGAATAATATCACGCCCTAGACGTTGGCTTACCTGCGCCCCTAGACATTAGCGCGCTTGCCCACCCTAGACATTAGCGCGCTTGCGAGCGACGACCGCCATCAGCGCATCTGTTGCGGTTTCCGATGCCGGTGCCATATCGCGACCGAGCGCGACCGCCACCTCACAAAGATCCGCTCTCTGGCGAGCACGGGCTTCAGGGTCACCCAGCAAACGGCCGAGTTCCTGAGCTAAGTTTCTCGGCGTACATTCTTGTTGCAGGCATTCTGCGGCAACTTCACGGCCGAGCACAATATTAACAACCGAGGCGTATTTGATCCGAATCATCATTCGGATCACCGCTGCCGACGCCGATGCCATACGGTAAGCAATGACCATGGGCACCCCAGCCATAGCGAGTTCGTAAGTGACCGTTCCAGAGGCGGCAAGCGCCACATCCGCTGCCGCGAATATATCTCGCTTGGACGTCATGCCCTCGCTCACAATGATAGGCTGAGGCCAATCCGCGACCGCCGCCTTTACCTCGGGAGCGACGTTATCGACGGTTGGCACAACGACGGCAAGATCAGGGAAGCGCTCCCTAAGTTTTTCGACTGTTTGCAAAAAAATCGGGAGGTGCTTAGTCACTTCGGTGCGGCGGCTGCCCGGCAAGACACACAAAACAAGTTGATTCGGCGCAAGTCCATGAGCGGCACGGAATCCAGCCCCATCGCCTTTATCAAGTTTCATCTCGGCTGTCGGGTGACCCACGAAGGTTGAATCGAGTCCCCATTTGGAAAAAAAAGCCTTTTCAAAAGGAAAGATCGTCAGCAAGTGATCAAGAAATCCTGCGATCATGCGGGCACGACCTGGCCGCCACGCCCAAACCGTAGGGGCGACATAATGGACGTGAGGTATGCCCGAACCTTTGACTTTATTGCCGACCCGAAAGGCAAATGCAGGGCTGTCGATAGTCATAAGAACGTCAGGTTTCAACACACGCACCTGCGCTCCCGTTTCGCACACGCGGCGCAGCACATTTGGAATATGGGGCAAAATTTCAAAAATGCCGGCGATGGAAAGTTCTTCCATTGGAAAAAAACTTTCAAAGCCGCATGTCTTTCCCTCAGTGATCATTTCGCCCCCGCCAATGCCGGAAAAACGAACTTGCCCACCAGTGCGTGCCTTCAGCGAGCGCATCATCAACGCCCCCATATGATCGCCGGAATGCTCCCCCGCGATCAGGCAGACATGTAACGGTTGCGTATTCGGGTTGCTGGTCGAATCCGGGTTACTCAACTTAGGGCCTTGATTCCGACGATGAACAATCCATTGGTATCGGCAGCCTCGATCACCTCATCACGGCCAAGAATCAGGGTCGCGCCCGCCTCCACGGCGATACCACGGAGCCCTGCATGCACACAGGCCTCAACGGTAGATCGGCCAATAGTCGGCAGATCC
>JBLHLO010000145.1:0-5929 GCA_047621105.1 Alphaproteobacteria bacterium | reverse complement strand
GCTGCGATCTCATCCCGCTTTGCCGATAGACGGAAGATGTCGCCGGGCAGTTTGATCAGGCCATCGTCCCAGAAGGTTTCGATATGCTTGCCGCCAAGCCCTTCGATGTCGAAGGCATCGCGGGACGCGAAATGTTTGAGCCGCTGAACGGCTTGGGCCGGGCAGATCAATCCGCCGGAGCAGCGCCAGGCGACTTCGCCTTCTTCGCGCAGGGCCAAGGAACCGCAGCGTGGGCATTTGGCCGGAAAGCGGAAGGCTTTGGTCCCCTTGGGGCGCTTGGCCATAACGACCTCGACAACCTGAGGAATGACATCACCGGCACGCTGAATGACGACTGTATCCCCGGCGCGCACGTCCTTGCGCGCGATCTCGTCTTCGTTATGGAGCGTCGCACGGCTGACCACCACGCCGCCGACGGTAATGGGGGTCAGATGCGCGACCGGGGTGAGGGTGCCGGTGCGTCCAACCTGAATTTCAATTTTTTCCAGGAGGGTTTCAGCCCGCTCGGCGGGAAATTTATGGGCGATGGCCCAGCGCGGGCTGCGGCTCACTTGGCCCAAACGGGCGGCCCAGTCGAGCCGGTTGACCTTATAAACAATGCCATCGATGTCGTAACCGAGCGCCGCCCGGCCGCTTTCCTGACGGCGGTAAAACGCCAAAGCGGCATCCACATCCGCGCATAACGCGCCATCGTTGAGGGTGAAACCCCACGAGGCGAGGCGGTCACGGGCCTCGATCAGCGTCTGACCGAGCGGTTCGGAGACTTCGCCCCAGGCATAGCCGAAAAAGCCGAGCTTGCGCACGGCGGTCACCGTGCTGTCGAGTTGGCGCAAGCTCCCGGCGGCGGCGTTGCGCGGATTGGCAAAGGGCTTGGCGCCAGCTTTCTCCTGCCGGGCATTGAGCGCCTGGAATTCCGATTTGCGCATATAGACCTCGCCGCGCACTTCCAGCACATCGGGCCAGCCTGTCCCTTTGAGCTGTTTTGGCACATCGTCGAGGGTGCGCAAATTTGCCGTAACGTTTTCGCCGGTGGTGCCGTCGCCGCGTGTCGCGCCCATGACGAAGCGGCCTTTCTCATAGCGCAACGAAATGGATAACCCATCGATTTTGGGTTCGGCCATGAGCGCGACGTCGGCCTCGGCATCAAGATTGAGAAAGCGCCGCACTCGGGCAATAAATTCGCTCACATCATTGTCTGAAAAGGCATTGTCGAGCGACAGCATGGGCAGTGCGTGAGCGACTTTCTTGAAGCCCGCTGCCGGGGCCGTGCCGACGCGTGTTGATGGGCTGTCGTCGCGGATAAGACCTGGGAAACGGGTTTCGATATCGCTATTGCGCCGGCGGAGCGCATCATAGTCGGCATCCGATATTTCGGGCGTATCCTTGGCGTAATAAAACGCATCATGCCGGGCAATTTCATGGGCGAGAGCGGCGAGTTCCGCTGCTGCTTCGATCTGGTTGAGGGATTCGACCGGCACTTCGGAGGGGGCTTTTCGCTTTTGCGCGCCTGATTTTTTTTCGGGTGAGGGCGCCATCAGCTGCCCCCTGCCAAAAGTTTGTCAGCCGCGGCGCGGGCTTCGTCGGTGATGCGCGCGCCGGCCAGCATGCGGGCGATTTCCTCACGTCGTTGGGATGGTTCCAGTTCGGCGACTGACGTGACCGTGGCTTCATTGGCGCTGAGTTTTTCCACCCGTAGATGTTGAACGCCCCGCGCTGCGACTTGGGGCGAATGGGTGACGACCAGCACTTGAACCTCGCTACCGAGGCGGGCGAGACGCTCACCGACGGCGGCGGCGGTGGCGCCGGAAATACCTGCATCGACCTCGTCGAAAACCAGTGTCGGTACGGCGCTGTCCCCGGCCAGCACAACACGTAGCGCGAGCATGATGCGGGCCAATTCGCCACCTGAAGCGACACGATGAAGCGGCCCCGGTGGACTGCCGGGGTTGGCGGCGATCTCGAAATGGACGCGCTCAGCCCCGCTTGGCCCCCAGGCTTCTTCATTCAGCGGTTCCAGCTTGGTCCCAAATACCGCCTTCTCGAGCTTCAGGGGGGGCAGTTCCTTGGCAATGGCGGTATCGAGTGCGCGCGCGGCCTTGGTGCGTGCTTGGGTCAATGCCTTGGCGGCCTTTTCATAAGCGGCCCGCGCCTTCAAGGTGGCAGCAGTCAGCCTCTTCATGGCGGCGTCTGAATCGTCGATAGCGGCAAGCTTGGCGCGTAAGCTTTCGGCATGGACGGCGAGTGCGTCGGCAGTGACATCATGTTTGCGGGCCAGGGCGCGAAGGGCGAACAAGCGTTCTTCCGCTTGGTCGAGCCGCCCTGAATCGCTGCTGAGGGCGTTGCCGGCGGCGTGGATTTCGGCGATCGCATCGGCGCTTTCAGCAACAGCACGGGAAAGTGCGGCAATAGCCACATCGAAACGGCCTGCAGCCTCATCCCGGTGGCGGTCGATCGCCCGCAGTGCCCGGTTAAGGGCGCCTTCGACATCGGTTGCGTCGCTCAATTCCCGGGCTGCCGTGTCTAGTGCTTCGGTCAGTTTGGCGCCGGCCATCAGGAAGCGGCGTTCCGTGGCAAGGCGTTCTTCCTCGCCCGTCTCTGGGGCGAAACTATCTAGTTCATCAACCGCGTGGCGCAGGAATTCTTGGTCACGGCGCGCTATTTCCAGGGCGGTGCGGGCCTCTATTTCTGCCTGTTCGGTGGCGCGCATGGCATCATGGGCGACGGCCACGTCGGCGACCAGTTTACCGTGGCCCCCAGCCGCATCTAGCAGGGCGCGATGGCTGGCCGGATTTAAAAGTCCGCGTGTTTCATGCTGGCCGTGAATTTCGACTAGGAGCCCACCCAGTTCCGCCAACAGGCCAATGCTGACTGGCTGGTCATTGACATAGGCCCGTGAGCGTCCGTCGGCGCTTAGCGCGCGGCGTAGGATCAGGGGGGGCTCGGCCTCAATATCGTGTTCGGCGAGAAAGGTGAGGGCGGGATGATCAGGGGTAAGGTCAAACTCGGCAGTAACTTGGGCACGTTCGGCACCGGCGCGAATCAGTCCGGCTTGACCACGGTCGCCAAGTGTCAATCCCAACGCATCCAGCAAAATGGACTTGCCGGCACCGGTCTCGCCGGTCAGCACACTTAGGGAGCCATGAAAGACGAGGTCGAGCCGCTCGATAAGGACGACGTCGCGGATCGAGAGTCGTGCCAGCATGGGGGATTAGAACAATGTGTTCCAGGACCGGCTGAACCAGCCGGGTCGCTTTGGCTCGTCAAAGCTGGTGGTCACGTTCTTGCCGGTGAGCATTTGATAGGAATCGACGTACCATTCGCTGCCCGGAAAGTTGTGGCCAAGTACGGCGGCAGTCTTGCGGGCCTCCTCGGTTAAGCCAATGGAAAGATAGCTTTCCGTCAGCCGATGCAGTGCTTCAGGCGTATGTGATGTGGTTTGATATTTATCGACCACAAGCTTGAAGCGGTTGATTGCCGCTTGATATTCGCCACGGCGTTCATACCATCGGCCGATAGTCATTTCCTGGCCGGCCAATTGATCATAGGTGAGGTCGAGCTTAAGTTTGGCATCTTTGGCATATTGCGATTGCGGATATCGCCTCACGACATCGCCGAAAGTCTCAAGCGCCTTTCGGGTCGCGGCCTGGTCGCGTTGAATGTCGGCGATTTGTTCGTAAAAGCAGAGTGCGCGCAGGTAATAGGCGTAAGGAACATCGCGGCTACCTGGATGTAGACGGATGAACCGGTCAAGGCCGATTACCGCATCATCGAATTTCCGCTGAGTGTAACGGGTATAGGCCGCCATCAAGATCGATTTATTGGCCCATACAGAATAAGGGTGTTGGCGTTCGACCTCTTCAAAGAAAGTTATGGCACGGGCCCGATCATCCTGGCCGAGAAGGTTCATCCCCGTGTTGTAGAGTGTTTCGACGGGTTGGTCCGGCTGAACCTTAGGTGGCGCCGATCCGCAGGCGGCAAGCATGGTCAACGCCAGCCCGAATACGGTTGTTTTAATGGCCCGTTTTACATGGGCTCTGGCAAAAATTGTTGAGACTGCGTGTTTTGAAATCATCTTGGGTGCATCGGTTGGGTTTAACCATTTGATTTGCTATGGGTTTGCTGTCGCTCGCATTCGTGCACGGTGCCGCGCCACATAACCAGTATAGCATGCCCTCACTGCCTGAGGCCAAGGTGATGAATGAGATGATAAAGCCCGGCTCGCGGGCCGGGCTCAAATCAGGGCAATAATGAAAAGGCTGATTAAGCGCGCGCGGCAGCGAGTTGGGGAAAGGCGGGCTCGAAACCCTCTACGCTGGGGCTGGTCCGGGGCTGGAGGGCCTGCATCGGCACTACTTCATAGGCGTCCGGCGTGTCGAAGAGGGTCGTCAGCAATTGGTGGTTCATGGCATGGCCAGAACGTGATCCATGGAATTGCCCAATGATGGGCATGCCCGCCAGATATAAATCACCAATGGAATCGAGGATCTTGTGGCGCACGAATTCGTTTGCATACCGCAGACCTGAATCGTTAAGCACCTTGTCGCCGCTCACCACGACGGCATTGTCGAGCGAGCCGCCAAGTAGAAGTCCAGCCGCGCGCAGCGCTGCGACTTCGTGCTCAAAGCCAAAGGTGCGGGCGCGGGCGACTTCTTTCTTGAAGGCACCATCGGCCAGTTCGACCACATGGGACTGGCTGGCAACCGCGGGAGAGGGGAATTCGATATCAAAGCGGATAGCGAACGTATCGGCAGGAATTAGGGCGGCAAATCGGTTGGTGTCGCGTGCTTCAACCGGCTTGGTGATCTTGATGGCCATGCGCGTAGCCTTCAATTCACTTATGCCTGCGCATTCGATCAAAAAGGCGAACGGTGCAGCGCTGCCATCCATGATGGGAATTTCGGGGCCATTGATTTCGACCAACGCATTGTCGATGCTGAGCCCCGCAAATGCAGCCATGAGATGTTCGACGGTGGCAATGGACACACCATCTTCATTGGCAAGGGTCGAGCACAGGCGTGAATCGATGACATTGTTCCAGTTTGCCAAAATCACTGCTTGGCGACCTGAAATATCGGTCCGCTTGAAGCGGATGCCGGTGTTGGCCTTGGCGGGGAAAATGGTCATCGTCACTTTGGCGCCGGTATGTAGCCCGACACCAGAGCAGCTGATGGCATTTTTCAGGGTTTTTTGCTTAAGAACGGAACTCATCATATCCAACCAGTTGTAATCCTTGCCCCCCTTGGGTGCGGGTCCGATGTGGGACCGGGGGCTCCCCCTCAAAAGAGGATGCGAAGGACGTTTACCAATATCCCCCGGACCTCACAAATCAACAAATGTTTCAGAATGTTACGGGGGGTCCGGCCTGGGCCGGACCCCCCTGATCATACCTTACTCTTGGTTGGCCTCTTAGTTGGCCTGACGACGGAGGAAGGCCGGGATTTCGAGGAGATCTTCCTCGATATCTTGGTTCTTGGCCTGGCCTGGCTCCAAACCGCCCAATGCCTGTTGGCGCGCGGGGGGAGTCACCGTCGGCGCAGGTGCCGGGGCTTCAGGCACTGCCTGGGCTTCAGGTGCCAAGGGGGCCTGAGATACCGCAGGGGATTCTGATATGGCCGGTGTCTCAACCTGGGCGTTAGGGGCGACCGGCTTTTCTACGGGGGCGGAGAAACTCGGCTCAACAGCTGGTTTTGCCGCCGCTGGTGGTGTTGGTTTTGCGGCTTCACCGCCGAACAACCGTGCCCGGCCCGTGCCGGTGACCCGCTCGAACAGGCTCGGGCCTTTGCGCCGGGGGGATTCCTTGCCTGCATTCATTAGTTCAGCCTCGGCCATGGGATCGGGCTTGGCGCGGGCGGCGGGCAGGGGTGCTTGTTCGGGTGCCGCCATCGGCTTGGGCGGCAGGAACGGCGTATCTGCGTTCGGATGCATGCGC
>JBLHLO010000144.1:0-5930 GCA_047621105.1 Alphaproteobacteria bacterium | reverse complement strand
GCCCAGCCTAAAAAATTAAGCCTTCCCTGCCACCGTAAGGCGCTGGGCGGGCTTTTGACCATATTCCGGTCACAATTCCCAGCCACAATCCCAGTTGCTCCGGGGGGAAGTAGCCCTCATTCATCCCCCACTTCCCGGCGCCAGGTTCGACGGCCGGCTGGCGCGGCGCTCAGGGCTCGTGCTGACCTTATAATTCAGGGAGTGCAGACGAGACCGGGGATATCCCCAACTCATTCAGTTCGCAAAATGGCCATCGCGGCCAGGTCGCGCCCCAGCGCGCATCATCAAAAGCGCGCCATATGCGCATAACCGGGAGACCAAAAATGCAAGACAAGTTCATTGATCTTTATGACGCCTATGTTCACAGCGACGAGCCAAGGCGTGTATTCCTGCAAAAGCTCGTCAAGGCCGCCGGCGGCGTCGCCGCTGCAGCGGCCGTATTGCCATGGCTGGAAGGCAATGGCGCCGAAGCCGCCATGGTCATGGCCAACGATGGTCGTTTGGATACCTCCGTTGCCAGTTTCACCGGAGACGGCGCCATGAAGGCCTATATCGCCATGCCCAAGGGCGCCAGCAAACTGCCGACCGTCGTGGTGATCCATGAAAACCGCGGACTGACCGATCATATCCGCGACGTCACCCGCCGCGTGGCTTTGGAAGGTTTCCTGGCGGTGGCCCCCGACATGATCTCGCCTGCGGGCGGCACCCCTAAAGATCAAGACAAGGCCCGCGACATGCTTGGCGAAATCTCCGGCAAGACCATCACCAATAACCTGGTCGCCACCGGCAAATTCGCCCAGGCACACAAGAATTCAAACGGCAAGGTCGGCGCCGTCGGCTTCTGCTGGGGCGGGCAGCGCACCAACGAATTGGCCGTCGCTTGGCCCGACCTCAAGGCCGCATCCGCCTATTACGGCCGCCAACCCAAGAAGGACATCGACAAAATCCAGGCAGCGCTGTTGCTGAACTACGCCAGCAACGATAAAGGCGTGAACCAGGGCATCGATGCCTATGTCAAGGCGCTCAAGGCGGCGGGCAAGACCTTCGAGCACTTCAAGTATCCAGATACCCGCCACGCCTTCAACAACGACACGCGCCCGGGGCGCTACAATAAGGCTGCAGCAGAGTTGGCTTGGAAACGCACCATTGCGCATTTTAAGAAGCATCTGTCTTAAAGCGAAACGCCTTCACGACGGAAAAGGGCCGGGTTGAACCGGCCCTTTTTCTTTGTCCCAACCGAGACACGCGCATAAAGAAAGGGCCCGCCAATGGCGGGCCCTTTCTTTTCCCGGGGGACGCGGTCAGATGGCCGCGGCCTTCTTTTCGATCTGACGCTTGATACGGGCAATGGCCGGATCAAGCTTAGAAACCGACGCTGCCTTCAGGAAGGCATCAAGCCCGCCCGATTTTTCAATGGTGCGGATGGCGCTGGTGGTGAGCTTGAGACGCACCATACGGCCGAGCGCATCGCTCAACAGCGAGGTATTCTGAATATTCGGCAGGAACCGACGGCGGTTCCGATTCTTGGCGTGGCTGACGTTATTACCGGCCATCACCTGTTTGCCTGTGATTTGACAACGACGAGACATGATCATTTCCCGTTAAATTACAATATCTTGGCCCAACTGAGCCCGGGGGCGGCAGTAAGCGGAAGCGGCTGTTTACCGGGATTCGCGCCCTCCGTCAAGGCCCAGCCCTCCTTGCAAGTCATCCTCAATCAGTTCGGGTCCGGTGCAGGCTCCAGAACTTCTCCATGGCCAAGTAGGTAAACGACCCGGTCCAGGCGATCATTGCCAGACCAACCAGGGCCTCGACCCCGGTCAGGAGGCGCAGAGCCCCGGTGGGATATAGGTCGCCAATACCGAGCGACGTATAGCTCACCGTCGAATAATAGAGGAATTCGGCAAAACTCCCGCCAAACTGGCCCGTCACGGCGCTAATGCCACCGATACTCGGGAATTGCGCGATGATAAAAAAGCCCACCGCGACTAACCACACCTCGACCGAATGGGCAACAAAGGCCACCCCCATGATGAGCAGAATGCGCTGGCGCGGGCGGATGGTGAACTTGGGCATATAAATTGAAGCCAGCCGCAGCGCCTCGTAATGAACAAGAACGCAGACCGCGACAATCAATACAGACAACCCCATCGCGCCCAATATCCCCGCCACACTGTTGTGCACATCCATCACCGCTCTCCTTATAAATTAGGTTGCTTGGAAAGAAAGGGCGATTGGTGGCCCTTAGGTCAATTCATGGCGTTCAATTCATGCGGCCAATGGCCCGTGACAGCATGACGTAAACCTTGCCGACATCGGCGGTGACAAATGCCGAGCTCAGAAGACTTTCGGGGTCCGATGCCGATGCCTGGGCCAATAGGTTTTCGAAAAGGTCGAGATACCGATCGGTGTATTTACGGAAATCGGCATCATCTTCGTAGCGTTGCTTGATCGCCGCCTGCAACTTACGGGTTTCATGGTCGACCAGCATGGCGCGCAGGAAAACGGCTTTATCGCCGCGCGCAAATTGCCGCCACAACTTTTCAGCCAGGGGCTTATCCAGGATTCGGGTGAGGTCCACGCCGAGGGAATTGAGATCGTCGAGCACCAAACGTGAAGCGCGCAGGAATCGGTCCCGCTCTGCATCAAGACTGTTGAGACGAATTTTAGCCGCCTCGTCGCTAGCCTGCTTGGAAGCGGCCGTCAGTTCCCCGGTCATGCGGGTGTAGGTCTCGGCGATTCCCTCGGCACGCTCCGCTGCCGTCGCAAGCGCCTTACCGTAATCGCGGGTCTGTTCATCAAGCCGTGCCGCACTTTCGGTAGTCGCCGTATCAAGCCGGGCAATCTCCTCATCCAAGATTGAGCCGACGGCCGTAACCCGCCGCGCGACGCTCTCCGCCGCACCATCGAGGGTCGTGCGTTGGTTTTCAAGAAGCTGCTTAACCGTTTCCCCCACCTTGACGAGGGCGAGGGCAATTTGATTCAATCGGCCTTCTTGGGCACTAAGTTTATCGAACTGTTCCGCCATCTCACCGGATAACGCCGCCGACGCGGAGATCAAGCCGGTGCGCCGGGCGTCAAGAGTTTCGGTCACCGTCGCGATCCGCGCCGCCGCCTCTTCTGCCGATGTCCCGACCGCAGCCGCCCCGGCGGCAAAACGGGATTCCAGATGACGGGCCGCCTCAACCATACGGGCCTCGGCTGCCGTCGCCGCCTCTGTCGTGGCGCGCATCAAACGGTCGTTGCCTGCCTCAATGGCCGCAATGACGGCGTTGGCCTTATCCTCGGCATTGCCCGGTGGATAGACCAGATCATCAAGCCGTGCCGCAATGGTGTCGGCAGCGTCGGTCACCCGGGCCCGGCCCCCGACGACCAATAAGGCCAGCCACAAGAAGGCAAGCGGCATGAAGACGCCGGCCAGAAAAGCGCCCAATTCATGGGGCAGCAGGAAGAACAGGTTGTCCCAACCGATCTGCACGGCGATATAACGCGCCGCCAAGAACAGCCACAGCGCCGACAGCACGGCACCGATCAACAGCACGATGTTAAAGCGTGACAGGCGCATGGGCCCGAGCCGTCCTCCCCCTTGCTGGCAGACCCCGCTGGCAGGCCTCATGTAGAGGCCTGAACCGTAGGGGCACGCAGTATTCTCGAATGGATCAAAACCCTAAAGGCTGGCGGGTGCCCCGTCTAGGGCGGAAGAAAACGGACGCCTCTACCAAGCCAGCGTCGGCACCGCAGCTTTGAGCCGCAAACCCTTGGCGCGACAGACCGCTGAGAGGCGGGCACCGTCAGGCACCTCGCCATAAGCCAAACCCAGTTCAGCCCCGTGGATGCCCGACGTGACCAGTACCGCATCCACCCCTGCCGCATTGGCACCGGCAATATCGGTCGCAAACGAATCGCCAATGGCAATCAAGCGCGATTTATCGGCAAGGCCCATCAGCGTGAGACACGCATCATAAGTTTCCGGATAAGGCTTACCAAAGGACCGAACACTGCCGCCCAGTGTCTGGTAATGAGCGGCGAGGGTCCCGGCGCAAATAATACGGTTGCCCGCCCGGATCACTTCCATGTCAGGATTGGCGCAGATCATCGGCATGGCAAGACCGGCAGCACGGGCTAGCAGGTCTTGGTAATCAGCGAGCGTTTCTTCGTCGCGCCAGGGGCCGGTGTTGAGGATGAAGGCGCCCGCCTCCGGCGCTGCAACCACCTCAAGATCAAGCCCATCCATCAGCCCGAGGTCTCGGTCGGGACCGAGATGCAGACAGCGGCTACCAAGGCCCTTAAGCCAGGCGTCATCACGCCGCTTCAGGGCCGCCCAAGTCAATTCCCCCGATGACAGGACGTCGCTGTAGAGCGCCCGCCCGAGGCCCATGGCGGTCATCCCCTCAATGACGGCCTGAGCACGGCGCGGCGCGTTGGACAGCATTACCACCTTTTTACCCGCCGCCATCATCTGCGCCAGCGCCGATTTGGCGCCGGGGTAAGGCGTGCGCCCATCATGGACCACCCCCCACAGGTCGAGGATCACGCCGTCATAGCTGTCGATCAACGGGCCGATATCGGCACGGACAGGCACCGGACCAGAATCAGAACCAGAATTAGAAATGGAATCAGACATCAAAAGCCGCGCGGTCATTCAAGGGCGCCGCCCTTGTGCCACGGGAATGGAGAAATGTGAAGAGTTCCAGTTTGCCGCCACCCGGGGGGAAGGGCGCCGCGAAAGGTCAGGCTTCTTTTGAAATACGCGGTTCGCCGAACAAATAACCCTGGCCGTAATCGATACGATAATCGAGCAATTCCAGCAGATCCTGCTCGGTCTCAATCTTTTCTGCAATAAGGTCGATGCCGTGGACATCTAACACGCGCTTCAAGGCAGCGACGTTAACCCCAATGATGGTCGCAGCATCACCATCTTCCGCGGCTTGACCGGACGTGTCTGCCTCCGGCCGGTCATGGGGCAGAAGCTGGGCCCCATCTATCTTGATGTATTTGAAGCGTTTGCGCGAAAGCGCGGGAATATCGAGCTTCGAGAGATCGCCCACCCGATCAAGAGAGAAGTAAAATCCATAGCTGCCCAACCGGGCAATGTAATCATCAATTTCGGCGCTGTGCGCATCGACATCTTCCTGGCAAAACTCAAAGATCAGGTTGCGCGCCAATTCCGTATTGGACCCCATGAAATCGACAAAGTCGGAGAAGAAGGTCCGGTCGCACAGGGTGTTTGCGGAAATATTGCAAAAGAAACCGACGCTGTGCTTCTGGCTCTGAGCACGGCGTACAAGCTGCACGCAGCGGAATAGCAAAAGATTGTCGATGGCGCCGATCAAGCCCTCACGACTGGCCACGTCTATATATTGTCGGGGCAGGATGATTCGACCGTCGTCAGAACGGATGCGCGAAAAGCATTCGTAAAAGCGAATTTTACGCTGGGGCAAGCTGACGACCGGCTGAAGACAAAGGTCCACGCGGTCACGTTTGAGTGCTTCGCGAACAATATCGAGGACCTCCTCTTCTTCAAGGCCCTCACTGATCTTTGGCGATGCACTTGCGTCTGGGAATTTATCTTTAACCGGCTGTTCGCCGCCCCCGGTGGACAACTGACCAATGAGATTTTGCAGCACGCGCACCTCGGACACCACACGGTCGAGATCGGCCTTGGCCTTGGAATCATCGCCATCGACCAAGGCGCTCATCGCCGCGTCGAGACGGGTGACCTCCCCTTGCAGATAATCGACATCCTTACGGAGGCTCGTCGATTGATTGTGAAGTTGATAAAGCCGTGCGGTCGCGGTTTCCCCCGCTTCCATCCGGGTCCAGGCTTCATGGGCAAGGGCGCCTGCGAGCAGCGCTACAGCACCGATGACCCAGGCGGCGACCACCGAAAGGCCGGGCACCATGCCAGGTAGAACCAATGGCCAGTAAGA